>JBAYOZ010000022.1:0-15358 GCA_041677965.1 Pusillimonas sp. | reverse complement strand
GAGGGCACAGTGTCCAGTTCCCGTGGCGCTACCGATCTTGAGCGCATCAACGATGTGGTTGGCATGCCGCAAACCCAGGGGTCATTGCTGTGCGGGGCCTCCTACCAGGGGCGCATTGTTTGCTTTGATATTGCCCAGGGTGGGGTGCCGGTCTGGGATCAGCCCTTCTCAACGACCGCGGGCATCGCAACCGACAGCAGTCAGGTTTATGGCGCCGGCGTTCGTGATCAGGTGCATGCCTTCGCGCTGGTTGATGGCGAGGCGCGCTGGCGTCAAGATGGTCTTCGCAACCGGCGCCTTTCAGCACCGGCTGTAGTGCCCCAGGCAGTTGCCTTTGGGGATTACGATGGTTTCGTTCATTTCCTGTCGCGCTCTGATGGCCGTTTGCTGGGTCGTATCCAGACCGGTGGCGGTGCGATAGTTTCTCCCCTGGTTGCCACCCCCCGCGGTGTACTCGTACAGACGGGTAACGGTAACCTGGTATTGGTTGGTGTCAATTGAAAACAGTTTCTTTCAAGCCTGTTGTGGCCCTGGTTGGCCGTGCGAACGTGGGTAAGTCAACCCTGTTCAACCGGCTTACCCGTTCACGAGCAGCGCTCGTTGCCGATTTTTCGGGTCTGACCCGAGACCGCCATTATGGTGAAGGTCGTATCGGCAAGTATCCCTTTCTGGCGGTTGATACGGGCGGTTTCGAGCCTGTGGCCAAAGAGGGCATTGTGGCAGAAATGGCCCGGCAAACGCAGCAGGCCATTGCTGAATCCGATGTGGTTATTTTTCTGGTTGATGCGCGTGCCGGCGTCAACGCCCACGATCACGAAATTGCCCGTCTGTTGCGGCGCTCCGGGCAGCGGGTGTTTTTGGCGGTGAACAAGGCAGAAGGCATGCGTAGCAGCGGTGCCATGGCCGAGTTTCACGAACTGGGTCTGGGCGAGCCGCATCCCATTTCGGCGTCGCATGGCGACGGCGTAGTCGATCTCATCGAGCACGCCCTGTCATTTCTTGATGATCAGGCCCCGGACGATGACACTACCGACGTCGTGTCGTTTGAAGGCGATATCAACGAGCCCGATCTGGCCGGGCCAGAAACTGACGACGTTGAGGCGCCCGCAGAAGATCCGGTCAAGCATCGCATCAAACTTGCGATTGTGGGCCGACCGAACGTAGGCAAGTCAACCCTGATCAATACGTTGCTGGGTGAAGAGCGTGTCATTGCCTTTGACATGCCCGGTACCACGCGTGATGCTATTGAAATAGAGTTTGAGCACGACGGCGTTCCGTACACCCTGATAGATACTGCGGGATTGCGCCGTCGCGGCAAGGTGTTTGAGGCCATTGAAAAGTTTTCTGTCATCAAGACACTTCAGGCCATCGAGGCCTGTAACGTGGTTGTACTGATGCTGGATGCCCACGCCGAAATTTCCGACCAGGACGCGCATATTGCGGGTTTCGTGGTGGAAACCGGTAGGGCACTGGTGGTCGCCGTCAACAAATGGGATGGCCTGAACGCCGAGCAACGCGATCGCATCAAGCGCGATTTTGATCGTAAATTGCGTTTCCTGTCGTTTGCCAACATGCACACCATTTCCGCGCTCAAGGGCAAGGGTATCCAGCCGCTGATCAAGTCAATTCGTGCGGCCCACGCCGCCGCGTTTGCACGGTTGTCGACACCGAAACTGACGCGTGTCCTGATGGCTGCCGTCGAACAGCAACAGCCGCCACGAAAAGGCATTTTCCGCCCCAAGATGCGCTACGCGCACCAGGGCGGGCAAAATCCTCCGCTCATCATCATTCACGGCAATGCGCTTGATGCCATTCCCGATTCATATCGTCGTTATCTTGAAACACGCTTTCGTTCGGCCTTCAAGCTTGAAGGGACACCGTTGCGAATTGAGTTCAAATCGTCTACCAACCCGTTTATTCAGAAGGGGGCCTGATTGAGCCGTTTCTGGAGTGATCATGTCGTTGGCCTGGCACCGTATGTGCCCGGCGAGCAGCCCAAAATTCTTGACCTGCTCAAGCTCAATACCAACGAGCATCCGTGGGGGCCGTCGCCACTGGCCATCAAGGCCATGCACGATGCGGCCAACGAGCATTTGCGTCTTTATCCCGACCCCGGGTCAACCGCGCTGCGCGAAGCGCTGGCAAGGCACCACGGCGTTCAGCCCCGGCAGGTTTTTGTTGGCAACGGGTCTGATGAAGTGCTGGCCCATGTGTTTAACGGCTTGTTCCGTCATGCCGGACGGCCGTTACTGATGCCAGACATTACCTACAGCTTTTACAAAACCTATTGTCGTTTGTTCGACGTTCCCGTAGAACTGCAGCCATTGGCGCAAGATTTTTCGATTGATGTCGCCGATTACACCCGTCAGCGAGATACGCTGCCGGCGGGCATTATTTTCGCTAACCCGAATGCGCCAACCGGCATAGGCATGGGGCTTGAACGCATCAAAGACATTGCGCAAGCCAACCCTGACGTTGTCGTTGTTGTCGATGAGGCCTATGTCGATTTCGGTGCCGATTCTGCGGTCAGCCTGCTGGCCGGGCACGAAAATATTCTTGTTATTCACACCTTCTCGAAGTCGCGCTCGCTGGCGGGGTTGCGCGTGGGTTACGCTATTGGCAGCGTCGACGTCATCGAGGCGCTGGTGCGGGTTAAAGACAGCTTCAATTCGTATCCACTTGACGCCATCGCGCAGGCGGGCGCTATTGCGTCAATTGAAGACAACGATTATTTCCGTCGCGCGTGTCAGGCCATTATTGACGCCCGCGAGATGCTGGTTGCCGACCTTGTTGCGTTGGGGTTTGAGGTTTTGCCCAGCCAGGCCAATTTTGTTTTCGCCCGCCATCCAGACCACGATGCCGCCGAACTGGCACGTGGCCTGCGTGACAGTCATATTCTGGTGCGTCATTTCAGCCAGCCGCGGGTTAACGAGTTCCTTCGCATTACCGTGGGCACACCTGAAGCAGGCCAACGCCTGTGTCAGGTTCTGGCCACTTTGCTTTAAACGCGTAATTTCCACAAATTTATAGTGCTGCCGTGGCGAAATACGGGGAAACCCTGTAAAGTAGCTGCTTGCAGTTTTTTATCCAGAACAACACAATTGGAGCTAAGCCAATGAGCAATAAAGGGCAAACATTACAAGACCCGTTCCTTAACGCACTGCGTAAAGAGCACGTCCCCGTATCCATTTACCTTGTAAATGGTATCAAGTTACAAGGGCAGGTCGAATCCTTCGACCAGTACGTTGTGCTGCTGCGCAATACCGTTACTCAAATGGTTTACAAGCACGCTATTTCAACCGTTGTTCCAGCGCGTCCGGTCAATCTCCAGCTTGATGACTCATCGTCCGACTGATTCTGCCCCGGTTTTGTCTTAGTGCTGCCCGCCGCGCCTAGTGCGCCGGCGGGCAGTTCGTTTTTCAGGTATTCATGAAAGCTTTAGTTATAAGCGTCGATCTGGGTAACCCCGATTTTCAGGCTCACTCCAGCGAATTCATCATGCTGGCAGAAGGGGCCGGCGCAGAAATTGTCGCGCACCTTGTGGCGCGGCGCCAGCGCCCCGATGCGGCCTATTTCATTGGCAAGGGCAAGCTCGAAGAGGCCAAACTTATTGTCGACGAGCACGACGTCGACATCATATTGTTCGACCAGCCCTTGTCACCGGCGCAACAACGCAACATCGAGCGTCAACTTGGTCGCCGTGTGGTAGACCGTGTGGCGCTTATTCTGGATATTTTTGCGCTTCGGGCCAAAAGCCACGAAGGCAAGCTGCAGGTTGAATTGGCGCAGTTACAGCACTTGTCAACACGCCTGACCCGGCTCTGGACCCACCTTGAACGCCAACGCGGCGGTATTGGCATGCGCGGCCCCGGCGAATCACAGCTTGAAATGGACCGCCGCATGATCGGGGCCAAGGTCAAACTGCTGCGTGAACGTCTTGAAAAGGCCCAGCGCCAGCGCACCACGCAGCGGCGTTCGCGCATGCGGGGCGGCATTATGTCGGTTTCGCTGGTCGGGTATACCAATGCAGGCAAGTCAACCTTGTTCAATGCCTTGACCCGGGCGGGTGCCTACGCGGCCGACCAGTTGTTTGCAACGCTTGATACCACCACCCGCAAACTCTGGATCGATGGGGCGGGGCAGGTTGTCATTTCCGATACCGTGGGTTTTATTCGCGACTTGCCGCCCACCCTGATTGCCGCATTCAGGGCTACCCTTGAGGAAACTGTCCAGGCCGATTTGCTGCTGCATGTGGTCGATGCCTCTAGCCCCCAGCGCGACGAGCAGATTCTGGAAGTGCACAAGGTTTTGGCCGATATCGGGGCGGGGGACACCCCCCGGATAATGGTCTATAACAAAATAGATGAGGCAGGCTACGAGCCCCGGGTAGAGCGCGACGAACATGGTACCATTGTGCGCGTGTTCGTTAGCGCGCTGACGCGTGCAGGCCTTGATGGTGTGCGTCAGGCTATTGTTGAATCAGGTCAGGTCGCAGGGAATAATGCGTTTAATGTCGAAAATATATAACTTGAATGATCCCGGCTGGGGTCGTGGCAAAGGGGGCTCCGAGCCGCCACGTCAACCCAATGATAACCAGGGCAACAATAACGGTGGCCCTCCCGATCTCGACGAGGTCTGGCGCGATTTCAACAATCGCGTGGGGTCGTTGTTCGGCAAGAAAGGCCGTCGCGGCGGCGGTTTTGACGGTGGCGGCAGTGGTGGTTCACCCGTTCAGATGCCCAAGGGTTCGCCCAAGCTGTTCATCGGTGGTCTGGTGGTTCTGGTGCTGTTGTGGCTGGCCAGCGGCTTTGTCATTGTGCAGGAAGGGCAGGTGGCTGTTGTCACCAAGTTCGGCAAATACACAAAAACCCTCAATCCCGGCTTGCAATGGCACATGCCGTATCCCATTGAAGAGCATCAGGTTGTCAACATTTCGCAATTGCGTACCTTCGAAGTCGGTTTTCGTGGTTCTGCCCGCAACAAGGTCTTGCCCGAATCACTCATGCTGACGACCGACGAAAATATCGTCGATGTGCAGTACGTTGTGCAGTATCGCCTCATGGCCAACGGTGCCCCCGATTACCTGTTTAAAACCAGCGACCCTGACGAATCCGTGCGCCAGGCGGCTGAAACAGCCATGCGCGAAGTGGTGGGTGGCCAACCGATGGACTCCGTGCTGTATTCAGCGCGTACCGAAATCGCGGCCAGTGTTCAGCGTATTGCGCAAGAAATCCTCGATCGCTACCAAACCGGCATTCAGGTCAGTACCGTAGCCATCCAGAACGTACAGCCCCCAGAGCAGGTTCAGGCAGCCTTTGACGATGCAGTCAAGGCCGGTCAAGACCGTGAACGCCAGATCAACGAAGGTAACGCCTATGCCAGCGGGGTCATCCCGCAAGCTCAGGGCCAGGCTGCCCGTCTGATTCAGGAGGCTGAAGGTTACCGTGTTGCCGTTGTCAGTCGTGCCGAAGGTGAAAGTGCCCGCTTTAGCAGCGTAGAAGCCGAATATGCCAAGGCACCTGCCGTAACACGTGAGCGCATGTACCTGACCGCAATGCAATCCATCTACGAGAAATCTGGCAAGGTCTTCATCGACAGTGAAGCCAGCAGCAACATGCTTTATTTGCCGCTCGACAAGATCATGCAGCAGGCCGCCCGTGGGCCAGATGCCGCAACCCAGTCGGCAGCGGCGTCTGCATCGCCTGCAACGCCGGCTGCGTCGACGCGTGCCCCCTCGTCAAGCAATTCCAGCACTAACAACAGTCCGTATGGCGGAACCTCGGGTTCGCTTCTGACGAATCCTTATTCGCGCTAACAGGGGCTAACCATTATGCAACGTTTTTTTCCTTATCTTGTTGGCCTGGTCATTTTGCTGGCCATTGCCTCTTCGAGTGTTTTTGTTGTGCGTGAGCGCGACGCCGCACTGGTGTTTGCGCTGGGTGAAGTACGTGAAACCCTGGTAGAACCAGGGCTGTACTTCAAGCTGCCGCCACCGTTTGAAAATGTCGTCAAGCTTGATCGCCGTTTGCAAACCATAGAATCGCGAGACCCCGAACGTATCCAGACCGCCGAAAAGAAAAATCTTCTTATCGACTCTTACGTCAAATGGCGCATTGATGACCCGCGGCTGTACTACGTTACATTTGGACTGAACCGTCGTGCGGCCGAAGAGCGTCTTAGTGCGCAGATTCGCGATGCCCTGAATGCCGCGGTCAACGTGCGTACAGTCAAGCAGGTGGTGTCCAGTGAACGCAGCGACATCATGCGCGAGGTACTGGTCAACGTCGATCGCCGTGCCCAGCCATTGGGCGTTCAGGTTGTTGACGTTCGTCTTATCCGTATTGACTTCGCGCCGGAAATTTCCGAATCGGTTTATCGCCGTATGGAAGCCGAACGCAAGGAAGAGGCCAATCGCCTGCGTGCAACCGGTGCCGCCGATAGCGAACGTATCCGTGCACAAGCCGATCGCGAACGTCAGGAAATTGTCGCCAGGGCGTATGCCGACGCGCAACAGATCAAAGGGCAGGGCGATGCCCAGGCGGCAGACCTGTACGCCAAAGCCTATGGCCGCAACCCGGACTTCTATTCTTTCTACAAAAGTCTCGAAGGCTATCAGGCGGCGTTCGCCAATACCAACGACACATTGGTGTTAAGCCCCAAGTCAGACTTCTTCAGGTTCTGGTCTGACGCGTCGGGTAAAACGCGCTACAATACCCCGTAAGTTGAAATACTTCCGCAAGCGACTTGGCGGGCTTACGCCCCAAGTCGCTTTTTGTTTGTTCGCTTGTAAACAGTTTTCAGGTCTGTCGCATGTCCAAATGGTTATTGCCAGAGCATCTGGCCGATATCCTGCCCGCCGAAGCGCGTCGCATCGAAGAGTTGCGACGTCAGTTACTCGACCTTTACCGCACGCACGGCTTCGAGCTCGTTGCGCCGCCCTTGGTCGAATACCTTGATTCCCTGCTCTCGGGCTCGGGCAGTGATCTCAATTTGCGCACCTGCAAGCTGGTTGATCAGCTGTCGGGCCGTACCTTGGGCGTTCGCCCCGACATCACCCCCCAGGTTTCCCGCATTGATGCCCATTTGTTGAATCGTGCCGGTGTTACGCGTCTTTGCTACTGCGGCACGGTGCTGCATGCCCGTCCAGCCGATCTCCTTTCTGGTCGCGAGCTCTTGCAAATCGGGGCCGAAGTGTTTGGCCATGAAGGCGTCGAGGCCGATATCCAGGTAATTCAGCTGGCTGTCGAGTCTGTGAATATGGCCGGCGTCAAGGGGGCCCGCATCGACCTTAACCACCCAGGCGTGTTCAGGGCTGTTATCGATGCCGATCCGGCGCTGGCCGACCCCGATCTGCAGGCCGAACTGTCCGACATGATGGCCTCAAAAGATGTCTCGGGTATACAGCGTCTGTGTGCTGCCCTGGATGGCGTGCGTCCCGACACGGTTCAGGCCTTGCTTGAATTACCTCGCCTTTACGGTAGCGTCGATGTGCTCGATACTGCAGTGGGCAAGTTGCCGCGTCTGCCTGCTGTGTTCAAGGCAATCGCCGATCTCAAAGCTTTGGTCGGTGCATTGCCCGAGTACGAATTCAGCATAGATCTGGCTGATGCCGGCGCAGGGTATGCCTATCATTCGGGTGTTGTGTTTTCCATTTATGCCCAGGGCTGGCACGATGCCCTGGTGCGTGGCGGCCGCTACGATGGCGTTGGCAAAGTGTTTGGCCGCGCCCGTCCGGCTACGGGTTTCAGTCTCGATCTTCGCAAGCTTTCATCCGGGTTGGGGGCCGCGCCACTGGCCCGTGCCATCCAGGCGCCATGGGGCACCGAAGACGGGCTGGTTCAGGCCATTCGTCAGTTGCGTCAGGCTGGCGAAATTGTTGTGCAAGTGCTTCCGGGCCAACCGCACGCCCTTGACGAGTTCCAGGTCGATCGAGAACTGGTGCTGCACGAGGGGCAGTGGGTCATTCGAGCGATTTAGGCCGGGGCGTAGCCTGCCGGGTCGCATGGGTTAACCAAATAGTTGTTGTACAGACTAGCTTTTTCCAATTCGCAACATGAGCAAGAATATCGTGGTTATCGGCACCCAATGGGGTGACGAAGGCAAGGGCAAGATCGTTGACTGGCTGGCTGAGTCTGCCCAGGGCGTCGTGCGTTTTCAGGGCGGGCATAATGCCGGCCACACGCTCTGGATCAACGGCACCAAGACAATTTTGCGCCTTATTCCGTCGGGTATCATGCATCCCGAACTGACCTGTTACATCGGTAACGGCGTGGTGCTGTCACCCGAGGCCCTGCTTAAAGAAATCGTCGAGCTTGAAGCCGCCGGCCTTGATGTCCGGTCGCGCTTGCAAATTTCCGCATCTTGCCCGCTTATTCTTCCATACCACATTGCGGTTGATCAGGCACGCGAGCGTCGCAAGGGCGATGGCAAAATCGGCACAACCGGCCGTGGTATCGGGCCTGCCTACGAAGACAAGGTTGCCCGTCGCGCCATTCGGGTTCAAGACTTGTACAACCCTGCGGTATTTGACGAAAAGCTCGCCGAAGCCCTTGATTATCACAACTTTGTGCTTACCCAGTATCTTGGCGCCGAAGCTGTTTCTGCCGACCAGGTGCGTGAACAGGCCCTGGCGCTCGCCGCCCAGATCGAGCCCATGGTGGCCGATGTCTCGCATAACCTGAATCTGGTCCGTAAAGCCGGTGGTCGTTTGTTGTTCGAGGGCGCACAGGGTGCTTTGCTCGATATCGATCACGGCACATACCCGTTCGTAACCAGCAGCAATTGTGTGGCGGGCGCTGCCGCCGCGGGTGCGGGCGTTGGCCCCCAGGCGCTTGAATATGTATTGGGTATTGCAAAGGCCTATACCACGCGTGTGGGGTCAGGTCCGTTCCCGACTGAACTGCACGATGATATTGGTGCGCACCTGGCCAAGGTAGGTAAAGAGTTTGGCTCTGTTACCGGGCGTCCGCGTCGTTGCGGCTGGTTCGACGGCGCGGCCATGAAGCGTTCGGTCATGATTAATGGTATTTCTGGCTTGTGCATTACAAAGCTTGATGTGCTCGATGGTATCGAAACGCTCAAGATTGGTGTCGGTTATCGTTACAAGGGCCAGTTCCTTGATGTGCTGCCCTGTGGTGCCAACAACGTTGCAGAAGCCGAACCCGTACTTGAAGAAATGCCCGGCTGGACAGAATCTACCGTCGGCATCACCGAATACGACAAGTTGCCGGTAAACGCGCGTCGCTATCTCGAGCGCATTGCTGAAGTGTGCGATGTGCCGATCGACATGGTTTCCACCGGCCCTGACCGGCTTGAAACCATTGTGTTGCGTCATCCGTTCAACGGTTAGTCGCCCACACCACTGGCCCCGGGTACTGTTTTTCCGGGGCTTTTTTTTGCCCTGGCCGCTTTTCGTCGCTGCAATAGCGGTTTATTATTACGTTCCTTTTAAACAGACAGGTTTTTGCCATGACTTTGCCCCCAAGCACCGACCGCGATCTTTGGGTTTCCTGGGATGACTACCACGCCCACATCGATCGTCTGGCCCTGAACATCCACGAGTCGGGCTGGGAATTCGAAAAAATCGTTTGTCTGGCCCGGGGCGGCATGCGGGTTGGCGATATCTTGTCTCGCATTTTCGATGTGCCGTTGGGTATTCTGGCAACCAGCAGTTACCGTGAGGCCGCTGGAACCCAGCAAGGCTCACTGGATATCGCGCAGTTCATCACCATCACCCGCGGCACCCTTGACGGCAAAGTGTTGCTTGTTGACGACATGGTCGATACCGGCATGACCTTTATCCGTGTTGGCGAGCATTTGCGCCAGCAGTTCCCCGCAATTACCGAATTGCGTAGCGCCGTGTTGTGGTGGAAAGGCCATGCCCAGGCCACCCCCGACTATTACGTTGAAAAGCTGCCCAGTAACCCCTGGATTCACCAGCCGTTTGAAGATTATGACAGCCTGCGCCCTCATCAGCTTGAGGCATGGGTTCGAAAGGGTGTCAGAAACAACTGATTCGTGCTATAGTCTTAGGCTAACCGATTTGGTTCTATAGATTTTTAACTTTTTAACAGAAAGGCTACCGAATACATGCCTACCGTTCGTCTTAAAGAAAACGAGCCCTTCGAAGCCGCACTGCGTCGCTTCAAGCGCACCATTGAAAAAAACGGTCTGCTGACCGAATTGCGTTCACGCGAATTCTACGAAAAGCCCACAGCCGAGCGCAAGCGTAAAGCTGCTGCTGCTGTAAAGCGTCACTACAAGCGCATTCGTAGCCAGCAACTGCCCCCGCGTCTGTATTGATCCCTGAGTCATTTGTACAAGACCTGCTTGCCCGGGTAGATATTGTTGATGTAGTCGGGCAGTATGTGCAGTTGCGAAAAGGTGGGGCCAACTTGCTTGGCCTCTGCCCTTTTCACAACGAAAAATCTCCTTCCTTTACCGTAAGCCCCACCAAGCAGTTTTACCATTGCTTCGGCTGTGGTGCGCACGGCACCGCAATTTCCTTCCTTATCGAGCACACCGGGGCCAGCTTCCCTGAAGCGGTTCGCACGCTTGCGTCCAGCGCCGGTCTGGCGGTTCCCGAAGAGCAACGCTCGCCAAAGGCCCAGGCGGCATCGCGGCGTCGTAAAGAAGAAGTGTCGCGCCATCAGCAGTTGCTTGATACCGCGCAGCAGCATTACCAGAAGCTCCTCAAGGCCACGCCGCTGGCTACCGATTACTTGAAAAACCGGGGGCTTACCGGTGAAATTGCTGCCCGTTTCGGGCTGGGCTGGTCAGGTTCCGACCGGCGCGGGCTGGCGACGGTGTTCAGTCATTACGAAGACCCGCTGCTTGTCGAGGCCGGCCTGGTCATAGAGGCCGAAGATGGCCGTCGCTACGACCGTTTTCGCGAGCGGGTCATGTTCCCGATCCGAAATGCACGCGGTAACCTGGTAGGTTTCGGTGGTCGAATTATTGGCAAGGGTGAACCAAAATACCTGAACTCGCCTGACACCCCTGTTTTTTCCAAAGGGCTTGAGCTCTATGGGTTGTGGGAAGGGCGCACCGGTATTCGTGCCGAAGGCTGTGTTCTTGTGGTTGAAGGGTACATGGACGTCGTTGGCCTTGCACAGTCTGGTTTGTGCAATGCGGTGGCTACGCTGGGTACTTCGACTACGCCACAGCACGTGCAGAAATTGTTGCGGGCCAGCGACCGGGTCATTTTCAGCTTCGACGGCGACAAGGCCGGGCGCCGGGCGGCCTGGCGTGCGTTGCAAAATTGCCTGCCGTTGCTGCGCGACGATGTGTCCATCCGGTTTTTATTCCTGCCCGACGACCATGACCCCGATTCTTACGTTCGGGCGCACGGGGCACAGGCGTTTCGTGATCTTATGGGTCAGGCGCCGGCCTTGTCGACGTTCATGCTCGATGAACTCGCGTCGCATCACAATATGGCCGAAGCCGAAGGTCGTTCTGCGTGCGTACACGAGGCCCGGCCCTTGCTGGCCCAGTTGCCTCAAGAAACGACGCTCAAGGTTCAAATCGAGCGCGAGTTCGCACGTCGGGTGTTGCTGACGCCCGAAGAGCTCTCTGCCATGCTGGTGTCGCCAGACGTGCCCGCGCGGCGTGCTGCTGTTGCTGCAACCACCCCGGAGGGGCGGGTTACTGTGCAGGGGGCTGATGACGGCGGGTCGTTTCATGAGCCGGTAGATTTCGACCCCGGTTTTGACGGGCAGTGGTTGCCCGACCTGGGGGACGACAACTGGCATGGCGGTTCAGATGTGTTTTTTCCTGATGTTGCCGCGCCTGCACAGCAGCCTGCGTTCAAGCCGCCCTGGCAGTCAAAAGGGCGGAGGCGTGGCAAAGGCCGTGGGCCAGTTGCGGGTCGCTCCGGGAATCGCACGGTCACCTCCATGGCCAAACGTTTGTTGCGATTGCTGGTTGCGCACCCGGAGCTTGTCGATATTCTCGGTGATCAGCAGCTTGAAACTTTGGCGCGTGTTCCCCATCTAAGTCTTGTACGGGACCTGATTGCGTTGGTCAGTGATTCCGGGGCACGGCATGCCGGGGCATTGCTCGAGGCCGCTGAGCCCGAGTCCGACCTTGCTGCCGTGCTAACCGACCTTGCTGCCGATGTTTTGGGGCACGACGACTTGCCCGATCCGCAGGCCGAATGGAACGATGCACTGCACAAGGTCGAACTTGATCTGATCAAAACCGAGCAGTCCCAGCTTGTGGCACTTGGGCTGAAAGATGCGGCATCGCGCGAGCGCTATCAGTTACTGGGCAAGCGTTTGGCGCAACTTGGGCGTGGTTAAGGCCCGGTAGTAAAACAACGCTGTTGAAAATACTTAACTGTTGTAAAATAAAAGGTTTTATATCGTCTTTAATTGCATAAACTGAACCCCGGGTTTTGTTGCCCCGACGGTTGGTGGCCTTTCGTACCCTGTAACCCTAGCCTGGTCAGGGAAATCTTTTTTTGGCACCAAACCTGCGGCGGCGGCCAGCCATGGCCAGTTCTTGCCTTGAAGATATGGTTTTTCCCTGCAATTCCCGTTGGTAAATTTTGCCAGCGGGCTTGATTGCGTCTACGGAAGCGACTATGACAAAAGCGACTGATCAGACCCTGAACGCGGCAGAAGACTCTGTCAAAAAGACGAAAACAATGGCAGCGACCAAAACTGCCGCCAAAACGTCTGTAGCGACAGGGGCTGTCAAAAAGGCGGCCAAAAAAACAACGGCACGCAAGACCGCGGCCAAGGCTGAACCATCCGACGATTTCGATTTGGACGATGATCTTGCGCCCGAGCCGAAAAAGCGCAAGGCACGCACACCCACCGGGCGTCGTCCTGGTCGTCCGGCCAAAGCGGCCAACAACGACAGTTCGCCCTTCGACGACGGTGATATCGACATCGAAGCCGAAGTCATTCCCGAGCTCAAGCCCATTGCAAAGCGTGGCGGCAAGCGTGGCAAAGGCGATAAAGACGTACCGACCCGCAGCCAGCTGACACCCGAAGAGCAAGAAGCCCGTCGCAACCGGCTCAAGGTTCTGATCAAACTGGGCAAAGAGCGTGGTTATCTTACCTACGGTGAAATCAACGACCACCTGCCCGATGACCTGGTCGACGCTGAAGCCATTGACGGCATTATCAGCACGTTCAGCGACATGGGCATTTCTGTTTATGACCAGGCACCCGATGCCGAATCGTTGCTGCTTAACGATAACGCGCCCGTTGCGTCCAGCGATGACGACGTCGAAGACGAAGCCGAAGCTGCGCTGACCACGGTAGATTCCGACTTTGGCCGTACCACCGACCCGGTGCGCATGTATATGCGTGAAATGGGTACGGTAGAGCTGCTGACGCGTGAGGGCGAGATTGAAATCGCCAAGCGCATCGAAGACGGCCTCAAGCACATGGTCATGGCGATTGCCGCGTGTCCGACAACCGTCAATGAAATTCTGGGTCACATTCAGCGTGTGCGCGATGGCCAGGCACAAATCGACGAGGTCGTTGACGGCCTGATCGACGAAGAGGGCGAAGAATACGCCGGTTCGGGGGTGTCGGGCGATGACGACGACGGCCCTGCAGGTGGCATGAGCAGCAAGCAGCTCGAACTGTTGCGCACCAAGTCGCTCAAGAAATTTGATCTGGTTGGTCAGTGTTTTGCGAAAATGCGTGGCGCCTTTGAAACCGAAGGCTACCATTCCGAGGCCTACCAGCAGGCACAAGAATCGATTCTCAACGAATTCATGGGTATTCGCTTTACGGCGAAAATGGTTGAAAAACTGGCCGATACACTGCGCGAGCAGGTTGCTGTCGTGCGCAAGCTGGAACGCGAGGTGCTGTCGATCTGCGTTGATCGCGCCGGTATGCCGCGTGCGCATTTCATCAAGGTGTTCCCCGGTAATGAAACCAACCTTGACTGGGTTTTGTCCGAGGTGGCTGCAGGTCGCGATTATTCTGAAACCCTCGAGCGCCATGTCCCTGCCGTTCAGGAAACACAGCAAAAACTTCTGGATCTTCAGGCCAGCGTGGTATTGCCCCTGAAAGACCTTAAAGATGTCAACAAGCGCATGGCAACCGGCGAGGCCAAGGCCCGCAAGGCCAAGCGCGAAATGACCGAGGCCAACCTGCGTCTGGTAATTTCCATTGCCAAGAAATACACCAACCGCGGTCTGCAGTTCCTTGACCTGATCCAGGAAGGCAATATTGGCCTCATGAAGGCAGTTGACAAGTTCGAGTACCGTCGCGGTTACAAGTTCTCGACCTATGCTACCTGGTGGATTCGTCAGGCCATCACGCGTTCTATTGCCGATCAGGCCCGTACCATTCGTATTCCGGTTCACATGATCGAAACGATCAACAAAATGAACCGGATCAACCGCCAGATTCTGCAGGAAACCGGGGCTGAACCCGATCCGGCAACGCTGGCGCAAAAAATGGACATGCCCGAAGACAAGGTTCGCAAGATCCTGAAAATCGCCAAAGAGCCTATTTCCATGGAAACGCCCATTGGTGACGACGACGATTCCCATCTGGGTGACTTCATTGAAGACCTGGCCAACCTGTCACCGTCTGAATCGGCGCTGCAGGGGTCCATGCGTGATGTCGTCAAAGAGGTGCTTGACTCATTGACACCGCGTGAGGCCAAAGTGTTGCGCATGCGTTTCGGTATTGAAATGAGCACCGACCAAACGCTCGAAGAAGTGGGCAAGCAATTTGACGTCACGCGCGAGCGTATCCGTCAAATAGAGGCCAAGGCGTTGCGCAAATTGCGCCACCCCAGCCGTGCCGACAAACTGAAAAGCTTCCTCGAAAGCCAGTAGGCTGTCGATGCTGGCAGGCGTCAACGGTTAATGTAGACGTCAGCAGTCAAGTTCAGCAAAAAACCCCGGTTGGTTCCATGGCCAACCGGGGTTTTTTGTATTCAGGGCAGATGCTGTGGTGTCGCGAAGCCCGTGAAGATGGTCTGTGGCCCGTTTGCCGAGGGTTATCTGAGCGATGGGCTTGAGTGGCCTGGTTTGCGTAAAGGTACAAGCAACGGTTTCAGGCCGTTGTGGTCAATTTCCTGCAGCAAAGCCAGCAGGCGCCCCAGTTCGCCAGGAGGGAACCCGGTGCGGGCGAACCAGTTCAGGTAGTGTCCGGGAAGGTCGGCCAAAAGCCGGCCTTTGTACTTGCCGAACGGCATCGGCCAGGACACCAGTTTTTCAAGATCATCGGGGTTCATATAGACAGTTGTCCAGGGTCAGGTGACCCGATTCGTCAAAATCGTCCGGACAGAATTATGCTGCCAGGCTTTTCATGATGTCGGCAATGCCTTGGTACGATTGCAGGCGTAATTGATGATCATAAACATCAGACACGATCATCAGCTC
>JBAYOZ010000021.1:0-15462 GCA_041677965.1 Pusillimonas sp. | reverse complement strand
TCGGGTGTCAGGATGCGGGCAATCAGGCGTTCGGGTGTCAGGGTAGTGGCTACGCGGCGCTGGCCCAGTGTATTGACCTGTGTGATTGGGGTATCAGTGACGTTGGCGTCAGCCAGGGCATCGACGGCGGCGGCATTGATGGTTGTTTCGGTTACCTGGCTCATGACCAGCGAACCGTCATTGAAATACCCGTCTGCAGCGTGTGAAAACGAGGCCATTTCCTGGCCTTCGCGAAATTCGTAAAGGGTAATGCCTGCCTCCCCCCCGTTGGGCTTGAGTTCGGCAATATTAATGACGCGGGTGCCATTTTCTGGTGCTTCTTCTTTAAACCAGTAGCCACTGTTCAGGCGCCCCCCACCCGCGCGGCCCAGCAACTGAAGCGATGTTTCACTGGTTTTGATCTCGGCCGCAGGCGTGATGAGCTCGGACAGAATGAATGCCCCGATGACCCAGGGGATGGTGATGACCCATAGCATGCGCATCAGCGTCATGCCGCTGACGCCGGAAACCCGCAAAATAACCAGTTCGTTGCGCTGCGCCAGACCCGCCAGCGCCAGAATGGCTCCGATCAGCAAGCCGATGGGCAGCAGCTCGTAAAGCCGGGTTGGCATTTGCAGTGCCTGCAGGTAGAACAGGTCGAGCAGGGTAAAGTTGTTGCCAACGTCTTCCAAAGCCTCGATGAGGGCAAAGAACGTGAACAGCCCTAGCAGCGCCAGCAAGACGACGGCGCACGATCGGTAAATTTCACGGGCAAGGTAACGACGGGCGGTGCGCATGAACGGTATGTTTTGAAAGATAAGGCGTAAGCTTAACAAACGCAGCCATTCTGTGTTTTGGCGCGAACCATTGGGTTGGCAAGCGAAAGCCAGAACCAGAGGGTATTTGAGGCCTGCTTCAGGGTATTTGCACCATTTGCATGCGGCGCATCAGGGTGCGGGTTCGTGATTGCAGATAGCCGGTGTTGCCCCGCCGGTCGTAATAGGCAGGGTTAGGCAGCATTGCAGCCAGACGGGCGGCCTGGGGGCCGTTCAGTTGCGTGGCAGGGCGAGCGAAATACCGGCTTGCCGCAGCTTGTGCGCCAAAGACATCCACACCCCACTGTGCCACATTCAGGTACAGCTCCAGAATACGCTGTTTGCTCATGACGGCTTCGATCATGTAGGTCAGGACCAGTTCCTGACCCTTGCGCAAATACGACCGGTCAGACGACAGGAACAGGTTTTTGGCCAGTTGCTGAGTAATGGTTGACCCGCCCCGCATGCGGCTGCGCCCTTCGTCAGCCATGTTCATGTTGTATTCGAAGGCCTGCCGGATCGCGGCCCACTCAACACCGTTGTGGGCCATGAAGTTGGCGTCTTCGGCGGCAACCACGGCACGTTTCAGGTTGCGGCTGATCTGTTCGTAGGGTACCCATTCGTAAGCCAGGGTGGCGTCCGGGTTTTCAGCGCGAAGTTCGGCCAGCGTTGCACGCATGAAGGCGCTGCTGCCAGGGTTGTTGAAGTTCAGCCAGATGACCATGACGAACAGCCCGAACTGGTACAGCAGCAGGCCAGACAGCCCCACCAGAAAAGCGATGGCAGCCATTCTGGTCTTTGAAAGGCGGGTGTCCTGCAGGTCAGTCATGGGTGATGCTTTGCCGCAGTGCGGCCAGTACCGGTTCAATGTCGGGCATCACCCCGTTCCAGATCTGAAAGCTGGCCGCGGCCTGACCGGCCAGCATACCCAGCCCGTCGGCAACGCGCGCGGCACCTGCCGCGCTGGCAAAGCGCATGAATGCGGTGGGGTGGGCGGCATAAAACATGTCGTAGGCCAGCGCATCGGGAGCAAAAGTCAGGCCCCGTACGGCAGGGGCGCTGTTGCTGATACTGCTTGAAGTGGCGTTGATGACGATATCCCAGCTGCCCTCAAGGTCGTCCAGTGAGCCGGCCTCCAGCCGGTTGGCCGTGTCGGGGTAGTGTTGACCCAGGGCGTCGCGCAGTTCACGGGCACGCCCGGCCGTACGGTTGATGATATGCAAGTGCGAGCAACCGGCCTGCAGCAGCGGAAAGCTTACCCCCTTGGCTGCCCCGCCGGCACCAACCAGCAGGACACGTTTGCCTTCAGGGTCGGCGCCCAGGCGGCGCAGGTCGGTCAGCAGCCCGACGCCATCGGTATTGCAGGCGTTCAGCTGGCCGTTCTCTTGCCACAGCGTGTTCACGGCACCGGCCAGGCGGGCCCGCTCTGAAAGACCGCTTGCTGCCATTGCCCATGCCCTTTCCTTGAACGGTACGGTAATGTTCAGTCCCGAGCCACCTGCGGCGAAAAACGCTTCAACAGTGGCTTCAAAGTCGTCGATCGGTGCGCAGATGCGTTCATATGTCAGGGCAATGCCGGTTTGTGCACTGAAAGCGGCATGAATGAATGGTGATTTGCTGTGGGCAATGGGGTTGCCGACAACGGCAAATTTTTTTGGGGAAGACGAGGGTTGGGTGGCGTTCATTGCGTAGTCAGTTGGTCGTTGGTGAAATGCCAGGTGCGGGTAATCGCCAGAATGTCAGTGTTCCGGGCGACTTCGGGTGGCAAGGGCGGGAAGGGTGCTGCCAGCTGGATAATCCGTCGTGCGGCCAGGTTGAGTGCCGGCTCGCTGGAGGGTGTGTTTATTTCGACGCGCTCCAGCGAGCCGTCTTTACGAATATAGGCCGTCAGTTGTAATGATCCGTAAATTTTGCCACTGGCTTGTGCAGGGTAATGCGTGGTGCCGATCAGTTCGATTTTCTGGCGCCAGGCCTCGACGTAGCGTGCATGGCTGGCCTGGCGAGCCGACGGGCCAATGAATTGCTGGCGTGGTTGCGCGTTGTACTGTTCTATCCGGTCCTTGAGTGCAGCAATCCGGGCGCTAATGATGGCGCTGTCCCGCACCTGATTATCGGGGCCGGGCGCTTCAGAGTGTTGTAGCAGATTGGGCTGGTGCGCTGCTGGCGTTTGCCGCTGTGCTTCCAGTTGTGTCAGCAAGTGTTCCTGCAAGGCCTCAAGCGCTGCCTGTCGCTTGCGCAGGGCCTCAAGTACGATCTCGTCGGCCGCATCGGGTGCCGTCAGTGGCAGCGGCGAGCTGGCTACGGCATTCGAGCCCAGTGTTCCACCCGCGTTCAGATTTTGTTGGGCCAGTACCTGAGGGGCCGTGGGTGCGGCTTCGGTGCGCGTGTTCACCAGGGTGACTTCAAGCGATTGCGCTGGCGGGCGCCGGGCATCGGGGGCGGCGAAACGCAAGGTCAGGATGGTGGCATGGATACACAGCGAGACCGCTATCCCGATGTACAACCAGAGCTTGCGTTCTGTGGCCCACACGGTGCTCAGGGCTCCGGTTGCATCACTTCAATCAGCCGGCAATGCACATCAATGGCCAGTTCATCGTAGCCAGTAATGGCCAGCCGCACTGTTGTACCCCGTTCAAGCTCGGGCAGCCCGCCCACGCGTGTAACCAGGGGAGCGCAGTCGAACCGCACCAGGTCTTCTCGCAAGACGGTGGCCGTTACCTCGGCAAGCTGTTGCTGTTGCAGCCAGCGCATGCACCAGTAGCGTTCCATTGACGACTGGAATTCGCCCCAGGCGGCATACTGCGCGTCAAATGCCCCGATAATCGCGAACAGGTCGGCTTCTTTGGGCTTGAATGGGGCCACCAGTCGCGCAGACACCCCATGCTGGGCTGCTGCAATAATTTGCCCCTGATTGACCAGGTCAACATAGCGCCGCAGAGGCGAGGTTGACCAGGCATATTGCGGTACGCCAATCGCCTCGTGGGGTAGTGCCTGGGTTGACATGCGGACCCGGCCCGCCTGTTGCGAGCGGTAAATGCCGGGTACGCCATGCTGGGCCATAAACCCCCCCCACAGCTTGTTGGTCAGGATCATGTATTCGGCTACCAGCCGGTCAAGCGGGGCATTGCGCTGACGCGGCACCAGCTTGACGATGCTGTTCGGGTCTTCCGGGTCACCTTCAAGATAGAACGAGTATTCAGTGCGCGAATTGTTTTCGGGTTTGCCGCGAACCTGTTCGCGTTCGCGGTTCAGGTGGCGGGAAAATTGCCACAAGGGTCGCAACCAGTGGCCGTAGGGCAAGGGTGCCTGCGGGTCATCAAGGGCGGCTTCTGTTACGTCGGCGTCCAGCCAGTTGTGTCGAAGGTTTTCCTTGACGCTTACCCGCTCAAGGCGGGTTTCCCAGTGGCTGACTTCACCGGTTTCAAGGTTGGCCGTGACATACAGCGACAAGGCGGGCCTGGCCTGGCCGGCGTCGAGCGAGAATGCATTGATCAGGCTTTCGGGCAGCATGGGAATTTTTTGCCCGGGCATGTACACGGTAGACATGCGGCTGCGTGCCAGTTCGTCAAACTCATTGCCGCGTTTTATCAGCAGCCCGGGGGCGGCAATGTGAACCCCGATGCGAACTTGCGCACCGCCCAGCGGGGTAACCGATAGGGCATCGTCAACTTCGGTGGTGGTGATGTCGTCAATCGAATAGGCTTCGACATCGGCCAGAGGCAGGTCAATGTCAAGCGGTGGAAGGTCGTCGTGCCTGAATGACAGCCCCCGGGGGAAGTGTGTGGCAAAAAAACGGTCGCGGTGCAGTTTCAGGGGGTTCGGCCAGGCACCGACCTGCAGCAGCAGTTTTTCGGGCGTGGTGGCCAGTTGCGTGACGGCTGCGTCAAAGGCCTTCCATTCGAGCGTGTTTTTGTCGGGCTTGACCAGGAAGGTTTGGGCGACACCGGCCAGTTCTTCGGGCAGCGTTCCCGAGACCAGCGCATCGGTCCAGCGCTGTTGTTGTTCTGCCGCAAGCCGTTTTTTCTCGATGGCGGCCAGGGCAGCCTGCAGTATTTCAGGGGGGGCCGGCCGATAGCGGCCTTTGCCTCGCCGGTGGAAATACGCGGGGGCACTGTTCAGGGCGAAAATCAGCGCTGCTTTTTCAACGGCGGAAGGCGGGTGGCCAAAATAGTCTTGCGCGAATGCTGTCGCCTCAAACTCGTCTTGAGGGGCGCATTCCCATAAAAAATCAATCTCAAGAGTGCCGGCAAGATCGTTGGCTTGCTGCAGCATGGCCTGTGGCCCGGGCTGGTCGAACTGGAACAGCACATGCGTGTTCTTTATTTTGCTGCGCTTGCCGCTTTCGGATTCTACCTGCAGCGTAGAGTCGCTTTGCGAAAAGATCTTTTCCGCTTTGAAGTTGCCACTGTCTTCGTAGAGAACGTACATAAATTATCGTTTTAGTGTTTGGTGCCGGGCGCGCCCGGAATGAATTGCATAACTTCAGGAAGCCAGCGTGCAAAGTCGGAAATGCCATGGTCGCTGCCATTGATGATACGACTGCGACACCCGCTATACCATCGGGCCATTTCAACCCAGTTCAAGACCTCGTCGCCGGTGCAGGCGACGAGGAAGTGGTCGTTGCCGGGTGCCGGACGCGTAAATTCCAGACTGCCCAGTTCGTCAATGTATTCTGGCAAAAAAACAAAGGGGGCGTCGTCGTGGTACTGCTGGTGCGTGCCCACCTGTGTTGCCAGGTCTCGTGCCGCATGGATGACCGGGTTTAAAAGCACCGACCGGCACCCCCAGGCCTGGGCAAGGTGACCGGCGTAATAGCCGCCCAGCGATGAGCCAATAACCACAAGCTCATCAGCCGGGTTTGACAGTGTCAGGATCAGATTGTTGCATAACTCGATGGCCTGGGCCGGGCTTGCAGGCAATTGCGGGCACACCCATTCGGCGTCAGGCTGCTGTCGGGCGACTGCCTGCGCCAGCATCTGCGCCTTGGCCGATTGAGGGGAAGAGCGGAAGCCGTGAAGGTAAAGAATCATGTCGATACCTGTGCCAGGGCGTCAAGCAGCTTGGCGTGCACCCCGCCAAAACTGCCGTTGCTCATGACCAGGACATGATCGCCGGGCCGCGCCTGTGTAACGATGGTGGTAACCATGGCGTCAAGGTCGTGCCAGGCGCTGGCGCGATCGCCCAGCGGAGCAAGGACAGTTGCCGGATTCCACCCCAGGGCATGTTTGCCGTGGGTTTCACCGAAACAGAAGGTCAGGTCGGCAGCACGCAGGGCTTCGGGTAACCGGGCGGCCATGGTGCCCAGTTTCATGGTGTTGGAGCGTGGCTCGATGACAGCCAGGATGCGGGCATTGCCAACCTGGCGTCGCAGGCCGTCCAGCGTGGTTTCGATGGCGGTGGGGTGGTGGGCGAAATCGTCATAGACGGTGACGCCGTTGACGTTGCCGCGAACTTCCATACGACGCTTGACGCCATCAAAGCTGCACAGTGCCTTGATGGCTGTTGCCGGGTCAACGCCGGCGTGCCGGGCCGCTGCCAGGGCGGCAAGCGCATTCAGGCGATTATGCTGGCCTGCAAGTTGCCAGGTGATTGTGCCCAGGGTTGTGCCGTTTTCAATAACCGTGAAATGTGCCGGGTGCCCGTCGTCTGTGCTTTGCCAATGCCCGTCGTCGCCAAACGTATCGATCGGGCTCCAGCACCCGCGTGCGATAACGCGGTCAAGTGCCTCGCACCGGGCGGGGCGGATGACCCGGCCCGAACCAGGAACGGTTCTGACCAGGTGGTGGAATTGGGTTTCGATGGCGTCCAGGTCGGGGAATATGTCGGCATGATCATATTCAAGGTTGTTCAGCACGGCCGTACGGGGCCGGTAGTGAACAAACTTTGAGCGCTTGTCGAAAAAGGCTGTGTCATATTCGTCGGCTTCGATGACAAACAGCGGCTGCCCGGGGTTGAAGCGTGCCGATACTTTCAGGCCCGGGGCGATTCCGCCGATCAGGAAATTGGGGGCGTGACCGGTTTGCTCGAGAATCCAGGCCAGCATCGAGCTGGTGGTGGTTTTGCCATGGGTGCCGGCAATGGCCAGCACATGCTGGCCCTGCAGTATGTGCTGGCCCAGCCATTGCGGCCCCGATGTGTAGGGCAGCCCCTGGTCGAGAATGGCTTCCATCAGGGGGTTTCCCCGGCTGACAACGTTACCGACGATGAACAGGTCTGGCTTGATATTGATTTGCCCGGCGTCAAACCCCTCGGTCAGGCTGATGCCTTGTTCTTCAAGTTGTGTGCTCATGGGGGGGTAAACGCCGGCGTCACAACCTGTGACGGTGTGGCCAGCTGCCCGGGCAATCAGGGCAAGGCCACCCATGAAGGTCCCGCAGATACCCAGAATATGTAAGTGCATTCGTTTCCTTTCGGTGCTGTTGGCGTTCAGCCAGCCATCCGGCCTGACGTAATGGCAGTGCTAAAATCCATTTTATGATGAAGCGTCGTACTTTTTTGCAGGGGTGTGTCGGGGCAGCGCTAACCTCGGGTTTCGGCCCGTTGGCCAGGGCGGCAAGCCCTGACGCCTTGTTCAGTCTGCAGTTTCCCGACCCCGATGGTACTGAAACCCGCCTCGATCAGTGGCTGGGGCGCCCCGTGGTGTTTAATTTCTGGGCTACCTGGTGCCCGCCTTGCATCAAGGAAATGCCCGACCTCGAGGCGCTCAGCCAGAAGTTTACGGGTGTGCAGTTTGTCGGGCTTGGGGTTGATACGGCGGTTAACATGCGCAAGTTCATGCCCAAGGTCAATGTGACATATCCATTGCTGGTCGCAGGGTACGCCGGTATCGACCTGATGAAATCATTGGGCAATGCAGCAGGCGGCTTGCCGTTCACGCTGGTGTGCGATGCCTCGGGGCAGGTGGTCGAACGAATTCTTGGTCAGGTCAAGCCCGCCGAGCTCGACGCTGTCCTGCAGCGCTTTGCTGCACTCTGACGGTAATTTGGGCAAGCCTGGATGCCTTTGTAAATATCTGTATTTAATAGACAAATAGCGGTTTTTAGCGTAAAAAGACGGTCTGTCTGTCATAGAAAAACATAAATGGCACAACATATTCTGGTGCTGCATGGCCCAAACCTGAACCTGCTGGGTACCCGCGAGCCCGGTATTTACGGGAACCAAACCCTGGCCGATATCAACGCCCGTCTTTCGCAGGTTTGTGAACAAGCCGGCGCAGGCCTGGCTGTGTTTCAAAGCAACCACGAAGGCGAGCTGGTCGATCGCATTCAGGCCACTCGGCACGACGAAACCGAATTCATCATCATCAATGCAGGGGCTTACACCCACACCAGCGTCGCCATTCGTGATGCGCTTGCCGGTGTCGGTTTGCCATTCATCGAAGTACATATCTCCAACGTGCACAAACGCGAGCCATTCCGCCACCATTCGTACTTGTCGGATCAGGCAGTTGGTGTCGTTGTCGGGTTGGGGGCCTACGGGTACGAAGCAGCGGTTCGTTACGCTTTGGCTCAATAGGCGAACGATATTCGCTATTAGTTTTTATCAATCATCACTCGAGTACCGCCCAAAGGGGTCTGGTGCCGCGTTACGGGAAGTTTGTATGGACCTCAGAAAATTGAAAACCCTGATCGATCTGGTTGCCGATTCGGGTATTGCCGAACTCGAAATCACCGAAGGTGAAGGCAAAGTCAGAATCGTCAAGTTCTCTCAGACCGTTCAGCCTGTGGCTTATGCGCCCGAGGCTGCGCCTGTGCATGCCGCTCCTGCCGCTGCAGCGCCGGCAGCCGAAGCCGCACCCAAAGTGCCCCAGGGCCATCTGGTCAAGGCGCCGATGGTCGGTACCTTCTACCGCGCACCAAATCCGGGTGCGTCGCCCTTCGTCGAGGTCGGTCAGTCGGTCAAAGAAGGCGAGCCCCTGTGCATCATTGAGGCCATGAAGCTGCTCAACGAAATCGAGGCTGATAAAACCGGTGTCATCAAAGAAATTCTGGTAGAAAACGGTGAGCCGGTCGAGTATGGTCAACCGCTCTTTGTTATTGGCTAACCCATGTTTGAAAAAATCCTGATTGCCAATCGTGGTGAAATTGCCTTGCGCATTCAGCGGGCTTGTCGCGAGCTGGGCGTAAAAACAGTCGTGGTTCACTCCGATGTCGACCGTAATGCCAAGTATGTGAAACTGGCTGACGAGTCTGTGTGTATTGGCCCTGCGCCTGCCAAAGACAGTTACCTGAACATGCCGGCCATTATCGCGGCTGCCGAAGTCACTGATGCCGAGGCCATTCACCCCGGTTATGGCTTCATGTCCGAAAATGCCGACTTTGCCGAGCGTGTCGAAAAAAGCGGTTTTGTATTCATTGGCCCTCGCCCTGAAACCATCCGCACCATGGGGGACAAGGTTTCAGCCAAAAAAGCCATGATTGAAGCCGGTGTGCCCGTGGTGCCGGGTTCCGAAGGTGCTTTGCCCGAAGATCCGCAAGAAATTTTGCGCATGGCACGCGATGTCGGCTATCCGGTCATCATCAAGGCGGCCGGCGGTGGCGGTGGTCGTGGCATGCGGGTGGTTTATACCGAAGCCGCTTTGCTGAATGCAGTGGCCATGACCCGTACTGAAGCGGGTGCAGCGTTCAACAACCCCGAAGTCTATATGGAAAAATTCCTGGAAAATCCGCGACACGTGGAAATCCAGGTGCTGGCCGATGGTGGTCGCAATGCCGTATGGCTGGGCGAGCGTGACTGCTCCATGCAGCGTCGTCACCAGAAAGTCATCGAAGAGGCGCCCGCACCGCATATCCCGCGCAAGCTTATTGAACGCATTGGTGAACGCTGTGCTGAAGCCTGCCGCAAAATGGGCTACCGCGGTGCCGGGACGTTCGAGTTCCTGTACGAAGAGGGCGAGTTCTTCTTCATTGAAATGAACACCCGTATTCAGGTCGAGCATACGGTCACCGAAATGGTCACCGGTGTCGATCTGGTTGCCCAGCAAATTCGTATTGCGGCCGGCGAAAAGTTCACATTGCGCCAGCGCGATATCCAGTTGCGTGGCCATGCCATTGAATGCCGCATCAATGCCGAAGATCCGTTCAAGTTCACGCCCAGCCCTGGCAAAATTACCGCATGGCATGCGCCGGGCGGTATGGGGGTGCGGCTCGATTCCCATGTATTCAGTGGCTACAGCATTCCGCCGAACTACGACTCCATGATCGGCAAGCTCATTACGTATGGTGATACCCGCGAACAGGCGATTGCCCGCATGCAGATTGCGCTGTCCGAAATGGTGGTTGAAGGCATTCAAACCAACATTCCGTTGCATCGCGAACTGATGCAGGACGCCCGTTTCATCGAGGGGGGAACCAGCATTCACTATCTCGAGCACAAACTCTCGCAGCGGCCCTGATCCAGTCTGTGTCTTATTTCCGGAATACTCATGCGTGAACTGGTGTTGAATTGCCCCGAGTCAGTTGCAGAAGCCTTGTCTGATGCGCTGCTCGAGGCCGGTATGTTGTCAGTGTCGGTAGAAGATGCCGACCGTGATACCGATGTAGAACAGCCGTTGTTTGGCGAGCCAGGTCTTGAGCCCGAGGTGCATGCCTGGCAGCACAATCGGGTCGTGGCCCTGTTGCCCGATGGGGTTGACCCGCAGCAGGTGCTTGAAGAGGTCAGGGACCAGCTTGGCGCCACTGTCAACCTCGATGTCTGGACAACCCGCGAGGTGCCTGATGCCGACTGGGTGCGCCTTACCCAGTCGCAGTTTGGCCCTATTGAAGTGGGTGACCGTATCTGGATTGTGCCCAGCTGGCATCGCGATGACCCCATTGTGCCGCATCGCAAAGACATCATTACCCTTGAGCTTGATCCAGGCCTGGCCTTTGGCACAGGCAGTCATCCGACCACGCACTTATGTCTCGAATGGTTGTCTGCCGACATGCAGGGTCAGCCGACCTTGCTCGATTATGGCTGCGGCTCGGGTATTTTGGCCATTGCCGCGCGCAAACTGGGGTGTGGCCCGGCCTGGGCCGTCGATATCGACTCCCAGGCGGTCACGGCCACGCACTACAACGCCAAGGTTAACGGGGTCGAGCTGCAGGCCGGCCTGCCTGATGCCTTGCCCGAGGGCCGCTTTGAAGTGGTCGTTGCCAATATCTTGTCCAACCCCCTGAAAGTGCTGGCGCCCATGCTCGCCAACCGCGTTGCGCCGGGTGGTCATCTGGTGTTGTCGGGCGTGCTTGAGCGTCAGGCCAGCGAGGTCGCCCAGGCGTATGCCCCCTGGCTGGCCATGTCGGTCTGGAAATCGCGCGATGGCTGGGTGTGTTTGCACGGGCAACGCAGTGTCTAGTGTCGGGAAGGCGGTGTGTTCATGAACCTGACGACGCAGTGCCCTGAATGCGGCACGGTATTTTCCGCAAGTGTCGAGCAGATGAAGCGCCGCAAGGGCTACATCCGTTGTGAGCAGTGTGCTGCCATTTTTGATGGCTTTGATGCGGTCGTCGATGACAAAGAAACAGCGTCAGCTCCGGTCATTGTGGCAGGGGCTGGCACGCCGCCTGCCGATGAAAGGCCGGTTGTCGCAGGCCCTGCTACCCCGCGCATTTCGGGGGGGCATGAGTCATTCCCGGCGCAAGAGCCGCACTTCGTGCTTCCCGGGCAAGACCAGGATCCTGTTCCTGCCGATTCGGCAAGTTCGCCTGAGGCGCCGGCTGTATTTGTAGAGCCGCGCCGCTACAGGGGGGGCGCCCGTACCGGGTCTGACCTTTTGCCGGGTCGTCACCGCGCTGATAATGGTGGTTTTGGCCTCTTGCGCTGGTTGGCTGTTGTGCTGGTTCTGGTGGCTGTAGTCAGTTTGCTGATGTATGCATTCAGGGCGCAAATTGCCACTGAAGCACCGCAGCTGCGGCCGTTGCTGGAAAAAGCCTGTGATTCGCTCGATTGCACCGTTGACTATCCGCAGCGCCTCGATCGTATTTCAATCATGGACTCTACCCTGCAGGTCGTTCCGGATGACTCTGCCAGCATGGCGCTGACGGTTGTGATGCGCAATACCCTTGACAAGGATCAGCAGTGGCCGGCATTGATGCTCGAGATGTCCGACTTGTCGGGGGCTGTCGTTGCGCGCCGCGTGTATCAGCCCGCCGACTATCTTGACGGGCGTCAGTTGCAAGGCCCGTTTGGTGCTGGCCAGGAAGTGCGCCTGACGCAGCGGGTGCCGACAAATGGCTTGCAGATCAATGGTTTTCAGATCAAAAAATTTTTTCCCCCAAAGGATTGAGATGGCGAACAAGATAGTGGTGTGCGGCTCGGTCGCATTTGACACGATTGCGGTATTTGAGGGTCACTTCAAAGACCACATTCTGGCCGAAAGCATTCAGTCGCTGAGCGTTTCGTTTTTTGTGCCATCGATGCGCAAAGAGTATGGTGGGTGTGCCGGCAACATTGCCTATAACCTGCGCCTGTTGGGTGGCAACCCTGTGCCTGTCGGTACGGTGGGGGTCGATGCCACAGATTACCTGCAATACATGGGCGCGCTGGGCATTGATGTCAGCATGGTGCGGGTCATCCCCGACATGTTCACGCCACAGTGTTTCATTACCACCGACCTTGATAACAACCAGATTGCGTCGTTCCACCCGGGTGCCATGGTGCGTTCGGCCGAGAACGATTTTTCCGGTGTTGATGCGGTGTGGGGCATTGTGTCGCCCGATTCCAAAGAGGGTATGTTTGCGCATGCCCAGCGCATGAAAGACGGCGGGATCCCGTTTGTTTTTGACCTGGGTCAGGCCATGCCGCTGTTTTCTGGCGATGACCTGAGGCAGATGATTGGCCTGGCAACCATGCTGACTGCCAATGACTACGAAGCCAGCGTTATCGAGCAGCGAACAGGGGTCAGCATGGCAGACCTGTCGCGTGGCATGAAAGCGATTGTCGTTACACGCGGTGCCGAGGGGGCAACTTTGTTCGAGAACGGGAACCCTGTCCACATTGATCCTGTCAAAGTCACAGATGTGGTCGATCCTACCGGCTGCGGCGATGCCCACCGTGCCGGGCTGCTGCTCGGGTTGTCTGAAGGCTGGGCCTTGCGTGAAGCGTGCTGTTTGGCGAACGTTATGGGTGCTATTAAAATCGGTTCACGAGGGCCGCAAAATCATCAGCCCGCCCGTGGTGAAATTTCGGCCATGCTCAAACAGCACTACGGGTTTGACTTGCCCGCATCAAATTAATTTCGGGTTGCCCTGTGCAAGGGCGACAACAGGAGCTTTCATGAATTCGACTCTCGTTTCTGCCAATGCCGCGCCGCGCCGTACCCGCCTGGTTGGTCTGGCGGCGGCTGTGGGCAGTCTGGCTGTCATTACGGGTTGTGCCAATCCGTCGGCCTCCAGCTCGGTTTACACCTATGGTCAGGCTCAACAAGAGCAAATCGTTCGCTTGGGCACCGTCGTGGCTGTGCGTCCTGTCACGATCCAGAACGATCGTTCTTCCGGGGCAGGCATGGTTGCGGGTGGCGCCCTGGGCGGCGTTGCCGGCAATGCTATCGGGGGTGGGTCGGGTCGTGCTATTGCAACCGTTGGTGGTGCCATTCTGGGTGGCTTGCTGGGTAACACCATTGAAAACCAGGTCGGTAAAACCCAGGGTCTTGAAATAACGGTTCAGCTCGACAACGGTGAAACCCGGGTCATTGCCCAGGCAGCCGATGTGGCTGTTTCTCCGGGGCAACGTGTGCGAGTTGTCAGCGGCCAGGGGCCGGCGCGCGTCGTTCCCATGTAAGGTGCAGCCGGGGCCTTGCAGAGTCCCCTGTCCGAAAAAATAACCGCTATTTTCCGGCGGTTTTTTTTCGGCGTGTTCATTTCAGGCGCGTTGCGTCAGTGCACCGGCATGGTTCAGGTTCAGTGTGCTGATTATTGTGTAACCACGGCGTGCAGACGTGAAAATATTTTGTAAATCAGGGTTTATAATTAGGCCCGTTTTTTGAGACGGAATAGCCGGTTTCATTCAGATAACCTTCTGAATCTTAGGCGAATCATGTTATCTTATATGACAGTAAAAGTCAGTTTGGCTGACTATTTGCTGTTGGCGCATTTGCCCCGGTTGCCGGGCTGATGTGCCTGCTGACATTATTGCCAGCTAAACGCGTTTTGCTGCACCAAAGCAGGCCGTTCTCGAATGGCTGTAACCGGCTTGCGTTTCACAATTTGATTTCACGGAGACACTATGAAACTTGTTCATCGAACCCTTGCTGGCGTTCTTCTGGCAGCTGGCCTTACCGCTCAGGCCAGTGCCGAAAAAGTCGTGCTTAAAGTTGCGCACTTTTTGCCTGCCGTTGCAATTGCTCAAACCAAAATGATGGAACCCTGGTGCGAGAAAATCAATAAAGAGTCAAATGGCCAGATCGAGTGCCAGATCTATCCTGCCATGCAGCTGGGGGGGTCGCCGGCGCAGCTTCTGACCCACGCTCGCGATGGTATCGCTGACGTTGTCTGGACGTTGCCGGGCTATACCCCTGGTCGTTTCCCGGTCTCCGAGATTTTCGAGGCCCCGTTCTTCGCAACTGACCATGCCAGCACCGCCCGCGCGTTGTGGGACTTCACGGAAAAAAATGCGCAAGAAGAGTTTGCCGGCCTCAAGACGATTGCCGTCTGGACAAACGGTCCCAACCATTTCCATTTGCGTAATAAAGACGTTGCCACGGCAGAAGACCTGAAAGGGCTCAAGGTTCGTGCGGCCTCGCGCCTGAGCAACAAGTTCCTTACCGACATTGGTACATCTGCCATGGGCATGCCGTTGCCGCAAGCCGTTGAAGGCATGTCCAAAGGCGTCGTTGATGGCATGATTGTGCCGTGGGAAGTTGTTCCTTCGGTCAAGCTCAATGAGTTGGCCACCAATCACATCGAGGTCCTTGACGATCAAGGCCGTGGTATGGCGACATCGACCATGATCTTCGCCATGAACAAGAAAAAGTACGACAGCCTGTCGCCCGAGCTCAAGAAAGTCATCGATGACAACAGTGGTCGTGAGCATTCGGCATGGGTAGCCGGTGTCTTCGCCGAGGGTGATGCGGCCGGTCTCAAGGCAACAGAAGGTCGCAGCAACAAGATTTCCCAGTTGCCGCAATCCGAAGTGGCCAAGCTCAAGGTGGCCTCAGATAACATCGCCAAAGAGTGGATTGCCGATGTATCCAAGAAAGGCAAAGACGGCCAGGCGCTCTATGACGAGGCCGTTGCTTTGGTCAAGAAATACACAGACGCAAAATGACCTCCTCCATCTCGCAAGTTCGTCACTACGTTGAACGTTTTTGTGCCGGTCTGGCGGGGCTGGGCTTCCTCCTTTTTGTGGTGGAAGCCCTGTTGTCCGTAACCAGTATTTTCGGGCGAACGTTTTTGCAAAAGGGCTTGCCCGGCGACTACGAGCTGGTGCAAATGCTGACTGCCATTGCCGTTGCGCTGTGCCTGCCCTATTGCGAGCTCAAGCGCGGTAATGTGTTTGTAGACTTTTTCACCTTGTGGGCTCCGCGCTCGCTAACACGTGTTCTTGACGCGATTGCCTGCCTGTTGCTGGCAGCAGTAGCGTTTGTGCTGGCCTGGCGTACCACGGTCGGTATGGGTGAAATGCGCGAGTATGCCGAGAGCACCATGGTGCTCTCGATCCCCATCTGGTGGACATACCTCGCTTTGCCATTCTC
>JBAYOZ010000020.1:0-15824 GCA_041677965.1 Pusillimonas sp. | reverse complement strand
CGCCGCCCCGGATACCAGCGGCTTTCGATGCTGCACGCAGGCACGGTTGACGGCATGCCGGGTAAGGAAGTTGTCGCAGCAATCAAGCACCACATCAACAGTCGCAATAATGCGGGATAACGCCTCGTCATCAAGACGCTGCACCAGCGGCTGAATGGTGATTTCAGGATTGATGGCCAGCAAGGTGTCGCGCCCCGACAAGGCTTTGGGGCGGTCAAGCCCGGCCGTCTGGTGCATGATCTGGCGCTGCAGGTTGCCAATATCGACAACATCGTCATCGGCCAGCACGATATGCCCGGCCCCTGCCGCCGCCAGATACATGGCCGCCGGAGAGCCCAGACCACCGGCACCCACCACCAGCACACGTGCCGACAACAGCTTTTGCTGGCCCTCAATGCCCAGCTCATCAAGCAAGATGTGCCGGGCATATCGCAACAGTTGCGCGTCGTCCATCACCGCACCTTGGTCATGCCCTCGGGCGTGACGCGATAGCGCTCAACACCATCGGCCGACAAACCATCGGTTGCCCGTGCACCACGAGCGGCTGGCGCTACGGCAGCGCTGTCATTTTTTTTTTCGGCGTCAGGTGCCTTGGCAATGACTTCGTTCTTTTTGGTCGGACGGCCCTGCAGCTGGTTGATGGCCTGCTGCAGCTGGAAATCATCGGTACCGCCGAACTCGAACATCTTGGCATCGGGCGGCGCCATGGTTTCATCATCTTCCTGCGGTGTTACAACCTCGGGGGCTGACGAGCCATTGGTAAGGTGATGCTGCAAATCGGCCTCGCGGGGAATACGGAACAGATTACCCTGAGCCGTGTCGTCTACCACAATATCGGGTTCAACCCCGGTGGCCTGGATCGAGCGCCCCTTGGGGGTGTAATACAGCGCCGTAGTCAGTTTGATGCCCGAATCTTCGGTTAAGGGCAGCACACTTTGCACCGAACCTTTACCGAACGAACGGTTGCCCATCACCTTGGCACGGTCATGGTCTTGCAAGGCACCAGCAACAATTTCAGAGGCCGAAGCGGAACCCACGTTGATCAGGACAACCATCGGAACTGTTTTTGCCCATTCGGGGAAGGCAACGTCGCTGTTTGAGACCCCGCTGAACCCCCGCACGTAATTGACAGGTTTGGCGTGGAATTCGCGATTGGATGACGGAATACGACCTTTGGTTGAAACCACCAGCACATCGGGCTTCAGGAATGCCGACGACACCCCGATGGCGGCATCAAGCAAACCGCCCGGGTCGTTGCGCAAGTCAAGTACCAGGCCTTTGGGTGCCTTGCCGCCACCCAGCTCGCGCAACTGGCGAGCAAGATCAGAAACGGTGCGCTCCTGGAACTGGGCGATACGCACATAGCCGATGTCATCGGGCAGCATTTTGCTGCGCACACTGCGCACCTTGATCATGTCGCGCACGATTTTCACCACCAGCGGCTTATCCTGACCGGCCCGCTGGATCGTCAGCACAATCGGCGTCTGCGGCTCGCCGCGCATAAGCTTGATCGCTTCGCTAAGCGTCATGCCCTTGGTCGGCTGGCCGTCAATGTGAGTGATCAGGTCACCCGACAAAATACCCGCACGCGCTGCTGGCGTGTCTTCAATCGGGGCAATCACCTTGGGCATGCCGTCTTCGCTGCCGATTTCAATACCCAGGCCACCAAACCCCCCTTGGGTGATGGCTTCCATTTCCTTGAAGGCTTCCGGGTCGAGATAGGTCGAATGCGGGTCGAGATCACTGAACAAACCCTTGATGGCTTCGTTCATGAGCTCTTGGTCGGTTAGCGGCTCTACATAGCTGGACTTGATGGCCGAAAACACATTGGCGAACTGCTGCAGCTCCCGCAGCGGCAGGGGCTCGCCACGCTGGGCGACCGCCGAAATTCCAAGACTGACCAGTACCCCACCGATCGCCCCCATCATGACCAGACCGAACCGTCCAAATTTGCGAGTGCTCATGCACATTCCTGTATGTAAACGAATTGACGCGCTAGCGTTTCAACCAAAGCTGCGGATTGACGGGCTTGCCGTTTTGCCGGATTTCGAAGTATAGACCGGACTCAACCTGACCGCCGGTTGCCCCAACCGTAGCAATCGCGTCGGAGGGCCGTACGACATCGCCCACCTGACGCAACAGGCTTTGGTTATACGCGTACACCGTCAGAAAACCCTGGCCGTGGTCGATGACCATAAGGTTACCAAACCCGTTGAACCAGCCCGCGTAGGCCACCTTGCCAGAGGCTACCGGACGCACCCGTGTGCCTTCTGGTGCACGCAATACAATACCGCGCCAGACACCGCCATCGGGGCGGGCCATGCCAAAGCGACCCTGAACCTCACCCTTTACCGGTGACGCCATGTTCTTGGTCAGACCACCGGATGGCGCGACAGGTTCCGCTTCGGACTCATCTGCCGGCTCAGGCTCAGGCGCGCGTACCTCGGGTTTGACTGGCGGCGGGGTCAACGTTGCAACTTGCGAGGCCTTGCCGCCCGTCGCTTCAGGCGCACGGGCCGCGTCAGCATCTTGCGCCTGAACAGTGACAACCCCTTCTTCAGGCGCAACCCTGACCGGCTCGGCTTGCTGGCGCGCACGCTCTGCCGCTGCCCGGGCCTCTCGGGCCTCGGCCTCACGACGTTCGCGATTGGCTTTTTCACGGGCCAGCTGCGCCCGACGCGCCGCCTCGGCCGCACGCTTTTCACGTGCAATACGTTCGGCCTCTTGCTGACGGGCAATTTCAGCCTGCAAACCATCAACCAGTGACTCAAGGCGCTTTTCGTTGCGCTCAAGTGTTTTCGCCTGTGACCGCTGCTGCTTCAAGTCGGCCTCAATGCGCGCCAGAACCGACTGACGCTCGGCCTGCTGCGCTTCAATCTCTGTTTTCTTTTGTTCAGCTTCTTCCGTCAGCGCCTTCAGTTCGGCCTGACGACGGGTACGCGAGGCCTGCAGCTTCGCCAGTTTTTTGACCCCGTCATCCAGCGCCCGCACGGCATCGGCCTGGGCCTGTGAAACGTATGCCAGATAACTGAGTTCGCGGCCAATTTGCTGGGGGTCTTCGCCGGACAAAAGCGCTGTCCAGGGCGACAGGCCGCTGGCATATTGCGCGCGCAACTGGTCAGCCAGCTCGGCCTGCTGGCGCTTGACCTCGGAGCGCCCTTGCGAAATTTTTTCGGCCAGCGACGCCAGATCGGCACGCACGGCCTTGTCTTGCCCAACCAGTTCATCAAGCCGACGATTCAGGCTTGAAATTGCTGTCTCGGACTCACGCAGCGCGGTTGCCGCATCGGCTCGCGAAACGGTTTGCCGGTCAATTTCTTTTTGCAGGGCTGAAATGCGTTCCTGCACTTCAGCCTGCTGACGGCGCGCTTCGGCCTGCCGGGCCTTCAAGGCCTCGGAAGGTTGATTGCCCGACACAACGCCCGCCCACAGGACCAACATCGCGCAACCAAGCGCACGCCGCATGATGCCTAGCCCTGTTTGGCTTTGCCTTGCGCTGCCACCGCAGCCATCGCGGCCTCGATTTCAGCGGCATCACCCAGATAATAATTGCGGATGGGCCTGAGGTCGTCGTCAAGCTCATAGACCAGCGGCTGACCCGTAGGAATATTCACGCCGACGATGTCTTCATCGGAAACACCGTCAAGGTGCTTGATCAGGGCACGCAGGCTGTTCCCGTGCGCCGCAACCAGAACACTGCGCCCGGACCGCAATGCCGGCGCGATAGAGTCATTCCAGAACGGAACCACGCGGTCTACGGTGTCTTTAAGGCACTCGGTTGCGGGCAGCTGATCGGCCGGGATTTTCGAGTAGCGTTTGTCAAAACGCGGGTGACGCGGATCGTCAAGGTCGAGTGGATTGGGTGCAATGGCGTAAGCACGGCGCCAGACCAGCACCTGCTCGTCACCGTATTGGGCCGCCGTTTCAGCCTTGTTCAGGCCCTGCAAAGCGCCATAATGACGTTCGTTCAGGCGCCAGCTCAGGCCAACCGGTGTATGCATGGCATCCATGGCATCCAGGGTAATCCAGAGCGTACGGATGGCACGCTTGAGCACTGATGAGAAGGCAATATCGAACTCAAAGCCTTCTTTCCTGAGCAACTCGCCGGCTTTGCGAGCCTGTTCGCGCCCGGTATCCGTCAGGTCGACGTCGGTCCAGCCGGTGAATCGATTTTCGAGGTTCCACTGACTTTCGCCGTGGCGCATGAGTACGAGTTTATGCATGACAAAAAAGACCTAAAAGTTGAATTATCGTGTCCATTTTATAATCCTGGTAAATATCGACTTCTTGAAGCCTCAACCTGGAACACATCGTGGATTTCATTCTTAGTGACTACAACCCCTATATTTTACTGATTGCCATCGTTTCCGGCGTGATGCTGCTGTGGCCCACCCTTATGCGCGGTGGTCGTACTGCGGTTGCCCCGGTCTCCGAGGCCGTACGCCTGAGCAACCAGAACAACGGTATTTTCATCGATGTGCGCCCGCACGAACGCTTCAAGGCGGGCACCATTGCGCAGGCCCGCAACATCCCGCTGGCCGACCTTGACGCCAAAATCAATACGCTGCCCAAAGACAAACCGCTAATCGTATTTTGCGACCATGGCCGTATTTCAGTTGGCGCGGCCAGCAAACTGCGCAAAAGCGGCTTTGAACAGGTCGTCAGCCTGGAAGGTGGCCTGACCAAATGGGTCGAGGCCGGCATGCCAACTTCGGGCAAGCACTAACCCTTCGTAAAACACCTAACGCTCGAAAGGAATACCGTGGCTATCGTTACCATGTACTGTACCGCCGTCTGCCCGTTCTGCGTTCGCGCAGAAATGTTGCTCAAGCAGCGCGGCGTTACCGAAATCCAGAAAATCCGTATTGACACCGACCCGGCGCAACGCGATGCCATGATGGCCCGCACCAACCGTCGCACTGTGCCACAAATTTTCATTGATGACACGCACGTCGGCGGTTACGACGACCTGGCCGCCCTTGACCGCGCCGGCGGCCTTATGCCGCTGCTGAACGCGTAAAATGCCTTGCGGCCAAAACAGCCGCACAACCACCAACAACTTACAGGAAGACAAATGGCCGATCAGGACCAAGCCGCACAAGGCAACACCACTCAGGACCCCGCATTCAATCTGCAGCGCACCTACGTCAAAGATCTCTCGCTCGAAATGCCCAACGCTCCGCAAATTTTCCTGGAACAGGAAGGTCCCAGCGTTGAAGTCACCATCAACGTTGGCGGACAGCGTCTGGCGGAAACCATCTACGAGTCAACCGTCACGGTTACGGTCACAACCAAAATCCAGGACAAGACCCTGTACCTGATCGAAGCCACCCAGGCCGGCATTTTCGAAGCGGCGAACATTCCCGAAGAACAACTGGATCCGCTGCTGGGCATTGTGTGCCCCACCATGCTCTACCCTTACCTGCGCGCCACCGTCGCTGATGCGATCACCCGCACCACACTTCCTGCACTCCACCTGGCTGAAGTCAATTTCCAGTCGCTCTACGAGCAACGCCTGGCCCAGTTGGTCGAGCAGCAGCAGTCGGGCATTGAGCTGCCCCCGGGCGCAACACGTCAGTAAACATGGCATCGTCGCCTTCTGCGCCATTACGGGTCAGTGTTCTGGGGGCTGGCAGCTGGGGCACTGCACTGGCAGCGCTGGCTTGCGCGCACGCCCACGTCCTGCTCTGGGCACGTAATGCGCTGCAGGCTGATGCCATCAACAGCACACACCAGAACTCGCGTTATCTGCCTGATATCCCCTTGCCATCAGCACTCAGGGCTACATCATCGCTTGACGACGCAATTAACCATGTGTGCGCCGACACCGCCAATCCGGGCCTGATCATCCTTGGGGTACCGGTTGCCGGGTTGGCCCAACTATGCGCTGACATCGCACCGCGTCTGGTCGGCACCAACCAGCACGGTCTCAGCCTGGTCTGGACCTGCAAGGGCTTTGAGCAAGACAGCAGCCGTTTGCCACACGAGATGGTACAGGCTGCACTGGGCCACCTGCCCGGCCTGGGTCTGGGGGTAATTTCCGGCCCGTCGTTCGCCCGTGAGGTTGCCATGGGCCTGCCCGTCGCGCTCACGGTCGCCAGCACAGACGCCCGGGTCATCGCCAGCACCACGCAAGCGCTGCACGGCGCTACAGCACGCATTTACAACAGCCCCGACATCGTGGGTGTTGAAGTGGGCGGCGCCCTGAAAAATGTCATCGCTATTGCCTGTGGCATCTGCGACGGACTGGAACTGGGCACCAATGCCCGGGCGGCACTGGTGACACGCGGCCTGGCAGAAATCCAGCGGCTGGGTGTTGCTCTGGGCGGCAGCCCCGAAACATTTTCTGGCCTGACAGGCCTGGGTGACCTGGTTCTGACGGCTACCGGCCCCCTGTCGCGTAACCGCCAGGTTGGCCTGGCTATCGGTCAAGGTCAAACCCTTGACGCCATTCTGGCCAGCGGCATGACGGCCGAGGGTGTGCGTTGTGCCCGCGCAGCGCTGGCGTTGGGCCAGAAACATAAGCTGGACCTGCCTATTACACAGGCCGTCTGCGACGTTTTGTTCAATGGGCTGGCTCCACACGAAGCAGTGTCAGGCCTGCTGTCACGTGAAGCAAAACCGGAAGCGGTCGGGCAGCCAGGGCAATAACCGCTACACGCTGCCGTCGTAACCCTGCTGGCGCCAGGCCTCGTATACCGTAACGGCAACCGCATTCGACAAGTTCAGGCTGCGCTGTTGCGGTCGCATCGGCAGACGCAGCCGCTGGTCCGGTGGAAACAAGGCCATCTGCCCGGCCGACAAACCCGCCGTTTCGCAGCCAAACACAAAAACATCTTCCGGCAAAAATACACAGCTGCCAATTCTTGACTGGCCCCGTGTGGTCAGCGCGAAACGCCGCAACGGGTCGCCCCCGATCACCTCAAATGCTTCCTGCAAACTGTCATGTACCTTGACATCTGCCCATTCGTGGTAGTCAAGGCCCGCACGGCGCAGGCGCTTGTCATCAAGTTCAAAGCCCAACGGCCTGACCAGATGAAGTTGTGCACCCGTATTGGCCGCAAGCCGGATGACATTACCCGTATTGGGCGGAATTTCAGGAGACACCAGAACAATATGAAACATGCAAGCAACCAGAAAATCAATCGATACGTTCACGCAAGGGCGTACGTGCCAGAACCAGGGCACACACAGACCGCGCACCCGCCTGACGTACTACAGAAGACAACCGGTCAAGCGTTGCACCAGTCGTCATGACATCATCTACAAGGGCCACAGCGCGCCCTGCGACCGCAGGACTGCACCCGTACAATCCGTGAGCACCTGCCAGCCGCTGCACACGGCCCTGCCGCTTCTGGGGCACCCCCTCATGATGACGAAACAGGATGTCAGTGCGACACGGCAAACGCAGTGCCCGCGCCAGATGACGGGCAACCTCGGCAGCCGGGCTGAACCCGCGTTCATGCAATGAAATACGGCTGGCGGGTACTGGCAACAGCATTGTATCGTTGGCCAACGCCGGCATACTGGCACGCACCCGCCGGGCCAGCAGTTCTGACAACAGGCGCGCAACCAGAAACCGGCGCTGGCGTTTCAGCTGATGCACCAACAGCGTACCGGGAAACGCATAATCGAAAGCCTCCACCACCCGTTCGTAGTGCGGCCGCAGTGCCTGGCAATCGTGGCAGACCCCGTACCGATCAAGCAACAAACAACAACACGCGCAGCGCGCACCGCCGGTCAACAAACTGCCGCAGACTTCCTGCGCACACGCCTGGCAAAGTGTGCCGCCGCGTGTGCGTGTTGCGCAAAGCGGGCAGTCGCCCGGACAAAGCGCCAAAAACGTCCCGAACCATTCACGCAGCATCGCCATATGCGCCATAATTATCCCCTGAGGTTGCTGTCTGACCTGTCTATCTGATCACGGGGCGGCCTGGTCGCCAAGCTGGTACGCGCAAAAATGTCATCTTTACCCACCCTGCCTGTCAACACCCGCCACGTCGCCCGGCAATTCGCCCGGCGCGCGCCGCTTGATGAAGCCCAGTTTCTGTACGGCGAGGTCGCCCAGCGCATGCTGCAACGCCTGAGCTACATCCGGGTGTCGCCCGATCTCTTGCTTGATGCCGGTTGCGGGGCTGGCCATGCCATCGAGCCACTGCGGGCCCGCTACCCCATGGCAAGTTACATCGGTATTGATCACTGCACTGCCCTGCTTGACGTCGCCCGCGAGCGCCATGCCGGCAAGAGGGGTCTCTGGAACCGCTTGCGCAACAAGCCTGTACCGAAAACAGAGTTTCTATGTGCCGACATGGCCACCGTGCCGCTGCCGCCGGAACACGCCGCACTGATCTGGTCAAACATGGCTCTGCACTGGCATGACCAGCCCCATGCCGTACTGGCCGAATGGCGCCGTTTGCTGCGCCCCGAGGGGGTTGTGATGTTTTCGTGCCTGGGGCCGGCAACCTTCAAAGAATTACGCGAAGCGCTGCTCTATGCCGGCCTTGAAACAGCCACCCCCGGTTTTGTCGATATGCACGACTTCGGCGATTTGCTGATTGAATCGGGTTTTGCTGACCCGGTCATGGACCAGGAAATCCTTACCCTGACCTACCGCACCCCGGAAAAACTGCTTGAAGACTTGCGACACCTGGGCGGAAACCCCCACCCTGAACGGCGCAAAGGCCTGGCCGGCAAGCCGTGGCGCCAGCGTCTGCTTGATGCCCTTGAAAAACAGCGCCACCTTGATGGCACCATTCATTTGACCCTGGAAATTGCCTACGGCCATGCCTGGCGTGCCAAGTCGTGGCACAGCGCCCCGGGTGAAACCCGCATATCGGCCAGCGCTATTACGCGCCGGCCAAAACCCTGAAAGCCAGCAACCAAAGGCCTAGCGCGACTCTTGTCGCCGGCGCGAAGCATCAATGCCCAATTGTTTGAGCTTGCGATACAAATGCGTGCGCTCGAGCCCTGTACGCTCGGATACCCGAGTCATGCTGTGATTTTCACGCACAAGGTGGTATTCAAAATAAATACGCTCGAATTCATCGCGAGCGTCACGCAAGGGCTGATCGAGAGGGATATTGCTAAGCTGCAGGGCATGGGGTTCAAGGGTAACGGCCGGCTCTGCCACAGATACCGTGCCGCCCCCCACCGCCTGGCCAGCATCTGGGTTCACCACCGCCGGCGCTGCAGCGGGCACTGGCGCCGAGGACGCCGCAGAAGAGCGGACAACCGGGCGGGCCAACGCCGCAGCAACTGTTTTGAGCAGCTTTTGCAGCGTAATGGGCTTTTCAAGAAAATCGACTGCCCCGATACGTGTGGCTTCGACAGCCGTATCGACGGTTGCGTGACCGCTCATCATGATGACCGGCATATCAAGCAACCCCTGTGAGCCCCACTCTCGGAGCAGGCTGACACCATCGGTGTCGGGCATCCAGATGTCAAGCAGCACCAGATCAGGGCGCGTTCGCTGCCGTGCCGCACGCGCCTGAGCAGCATTTTCTGCCAGCTCGACGGTATGCCCCTCGTCGTAAAGGATTTCGGATAATAATTCCCGAATGCCGACTTCGTCGTCTACCACCAGTATTCTGGCCATAAAGCTTCACCTATATTTTTTTCGCATTATCGTACCCCGGTCTGGCTTCGTCCAGCGTCGTTGACGAGTTTACAAGACGCGTGAACAAAATGGAGACCCGGGCCCCACCCTCGCGGCGATTGGATACGTCGATACGACCACCGTGTTCTTCAATAATCTTTTTGACGATGGCCAGCCCCAAACCCGTGCCCGTTGACTTGGTCGTGACATAGGGCTCAAAAACCCGCGTCAGTACCTGAGGCTCAAAGCCGGGCCCGCTATCGGAAACCGTGAAACGAACCGCCTGGGTTTCTTTGCCATCGTCGGCAAGACGTGACAAGGTCAATTTGGTCTGCACCTGAATTTTAGCGTCTGTTGCACCTGGGCCCGACAAGGCATCACGGGCATTGGCCAGCAAATTGTGAATTACCTGACGCAACTGGTTGGGATCACCCTCGATGGCGGGCAGGGCAGCCCCAAGCTCGGCCTCTATGTGTAACCCCGTGCGGGCATCGGTTGAAACACCCGCCGGATCCCAGCCATAAAGCGTCATGATTTCGGACACCAGTACATTCAGGTCAAGCGACTGCATCTGTGCCGGCGGCGTACGGGCATACTCACGAAAATCATCAACCATTTTTTTCAATGAGGCGACCTGATTCACAATGGTGTTGGTCGACCGTATGAGCATGGCGGCATCGGCCTCGCCAAGCCGGTCGGCCAGTTTCATGGCCAGGCGTTCGGCCGACAACTGGATAGGCGTAAGCGGGTTCTTGATTTCGTGCGCCAGGCGACGGGCAACCTCTCCCCACGCCACAGTGCGATTAGCCGAAATAACTTCGCTGATGTCATCAAAAACCACCAGGTAGCCATTGGCCCGGCCGTCTATGGTCAGGTGGGTACCTCGTGCCAACAGGGTCACGACATCTTCACGCGTGCCATTATCTGCGGGGGTTTCAAGCTCAAGCTCGAACTGCTGCTGCCAGAACGGGCGCTCAGACTCAACCGCCGCATGCGCAGCAAAGGCATGACGAATCAGTTGCGACAACTTGAAGGCGCCATCAACAGTTTCAAGCGGACGCCCTTTCACTGAGCGCAAGTCAACCCGCAAGATGGACTGCGCCCCGTGATTGAACAAATTTATACGAAACCCCTCGTCAAACACCAATACCCCGGACGACAGATTACTGAGCACTGACTCAAGATAAACGTTAGTGCGCTCAAGCTGCTGACGGTTACGTTCGACCATGTGGCGCGCCTCATCAAGCTGGCGCGTCATGGCATTGAACGACCGTGTCAGCTGGCCGACCTCATCTTTTTCAGGGGGCTCCGGCAATGGGCGATAATCGCCGACCCCAACCGCCTGCGTACCGGCGGCCAGCGTCAGCAAGGGCCGCACCAGACGGCGCGACACACCCAACGCGACCACAACCGACGCAAACACGGCCAGAATCAGTGCCAGCGTCAGGGTGATGCCATAGAGTTTGCGCAGACCCTGGCGCGAAAGGGCCAGTTCCTGGTAATCACGGAAACCCGCTTCGACCTGACTGGCATTACGTGCAATTTGCTCGGCTACCGGCTGAATCACCTGAAGCCAGCGCACATCGGGTGTAACCCCCAGCGTCGTCGCCGATCGGTCAAGACGCGTAATCGGCACCACCACCCGCAGGAACAACCCGGTGAACGAGTCCCCTTCCGGAAGTGCCCCATTGCCGCCGTCATCAACTTCGGCCGCCGCATAATTACGGGCTACCCGCAGCTGGTTCATGACATGGAGCGGGGGGCCATCGGGAATCAGCTTTCCATAGTCGGCCGTTGAAAATGCAACCAGCCGGCCACTGCCTGAAAACACCATGGCCTCGCCAACGCTGCCCTCTTCGCGCAGCTTGGAAATCAGCACGCCCATATCGGCGTCGGACTTGTCATCAAGCTGCGTGGCCATCTGACGGGCACGCGTATTCAGATCAGCCAATTGCAGATCAAGTACGGCACGCCCAAGACTCAACCCCGATTCAAGCGCGGTATCAACGCGGACGTTGAACCAGGACTCGATGGAGCGCGACATGAACTGCACCGACAGCACATAAATCAAAGCGCCAGGCAATACGCCAATAAGGGCAAAAGACAAGGCAAAACGCGCTGTCAGACGCGCCCCGAACTGGCGGCGACGGATTTGACGCACCAAACGTACCGCAAGCACAACCACCCAGAACGCCAGCGTAAGGGCAAAAACGACATTCAAGGCCAACAACACATCGTAGTGCTGGGCAAAGCGCGAGGCATTTCCGGTCGACCAGACCAGAAGTGCCAGCAACGCCAAGGCACTGGCCAAGGCGATGGCCAGTGTCACCCGGACAGCCCACTTCACTGCGGGTCGGGCGTTGGCTGAGAAATTGAAAACGAGAAATCTTTCCATGGGGTCACAACTGACCAGGTAGTACTGTTGAATGAATCAATACGAAACGGACGAGGCAACCGGGAAGTATCCAGTCGCAAGCGCAGGCGACCACGATAATCCACCCCAGGCTCAAGTACATCAATGGATGCCACTACCCACCCCCGGATATGGCGCACATAGGCCATGGCGTCATCAAAGGTGGCGGCCGGCATATTGAGATCGCCGGTACCTACCCGCCACTGCCGGGTCAGCACGTTATAGGACAGGCGCCAGGTGTGCTGGTGATCGACCAGCACCTTGTCAAACCACCACCACCGGTCAGTCACAATTTCAAGATCGGCCGTGAAATACAGCGGCACCCCTTTTTCGGCCGCCATGCGCAGCTCACCGTCGATGTCCAGGTCAATATCGGCATCAAGATAAAGTTGCCCGTTCTTGACGACAGGCTCAACGCTGGTGATCTGGTCGGCCCGAACGCTATCGCACGCCCCGGCAAGAAAAACCAGGCAACACAACAGTAACGAGGCCAGACGACGGGTGATGATCATGACGCGTTATTTTTGTTCACTCCGGGCTGCTTTGCAAACAGGGCATAGAAGAAACCATCCCCGCCATCGGCCGTCAGGGGCAAAAGCTGGCCCGGTGCGTCAAGACGTACGGCGTCCGGGTGCTGGGCAAGCAGCCACTGCGCCTGCTCTTCCCCTTCCTGCGGGAAAACCGAGCACGTCACATACAGGAAACTACCGCCAGGCTTCAGTGTTTTCCAAAGCGCTTTGACGATACGACGTTGCAAGGCAACGGTACGCGCAATATCGGTTTCACGCCGTAACCAGCGGATATCTGGATGCCGTCTTACCACGCCCGACGCGGTGCAGGGCACATCGGCCAAAATGGCATCAAATGGTTGGCCATCCCACCACTGGTCGGGTTTTGAGGCGTCGGCAGCAAGCAAACGAGCCTGATTTCGGCCCAACTGCAAGCGGTCAAGATTCTGTTGAACGCGCTCAAGGCGAACGGGGTCGGAATCAAGCGCAAGCAAATCGATATCAGCCAGTTCAAGCAAGTGTGCCGTTTTACCACCGGGTGCGGCACACGCATCAAGTACGCGCATGCCCGACCTGACCCCCAGCAACGGCGCGGCCAACTGGGCAGACTCGTCTTGTACCGACCACCACCCCTGCGCAAACCCGGGGATCTCGTGAACCGGCCGGGGCTGCTCGAGGATGACCCCCGCAGGGCCTTGAGCATGAGCCGCAATGCCGGCAGTTGCCAGCTCGGCCAACAGCTGCGCTTGCGAACGCTGGCGGGCATTGACGCGCAATGTCATGGGTGGCGGGAAATCGGCCGCACCCAGCACCGTTTTCCAGTGCTCGGGCCAGGCCTGCCGGATACGTCGCACCCACCAGTTGGGATGATTCCAGCGCGCCTCGGGGTTACCGCGGGCGCGCGTTAAAATAGTATCGCGTTCACGCGTGAAGCGCCGCAAAACACCGTTCATAAGGGCCTTGAAAGACCGCATCTGCCGATGGCTGGCAACGGCGTCAACCGCCTGGTCTACAACCGTATGAACCGCATAAACCGGCCAGTCGGCACGCGGGGTTTTACCCGCAGCAACCAGGGCTTCAGCCTGCATGGCGGTATCAAGCACGCACAACGCCACCTGCAACAAGGCATCCAGCAAGGGTACGGGCGGCGTTTTAGGCACCAGCATGTGCCGCACTTCCAGAGCCTGTCCCAGGTTTCGCAACACATGAAATGTCACGGCCTGGGTTGCCCCACGCGTTGCGGCCGGCACCTGGCCCAATACATCAGACAATGACTGGCCTTCATGCACCGCCTGCAAGGCCCTGGCGCTGGACAGCAGGGTATCGGCCAGCGAATAACGAGTTGAAGCGGTGTCGGTCACGTTGTCAAAAAACCTTAAAAATTCATTCTGTCGGACTGTAGCATTAAATCATTGGCGCACTGCCCTGCCACAGACAGCGCAACGCAGTAAAATTCTTTTTTCTATCAAGCCTTAATCAGGCTCACGAGGTTAACGCATGAGTTCCCCAAAAGTCGGTTTCGTCAGTCTGGGCTGCCCCAAAGCGCTGGTCGACTCCGAACGCATCCTGACGCAACTGCGCACCGAAGGCTACGCCATCACCCCAGACTACGACAATGCCGATGTGGTGGTCGTCAACACCTGTGGTTTCATCGACAGCGCCAAGGCCGAGTCGCTTGAAGCCATTGGCGAAGCCATTGCCGAAAACGGTCGCGTCATTGTTACCGGCTGCATGGGCGTCGAAGAATCGGTCATTCGCAATGTGCACCCTTCCGTACTGGCCGTAACCGGCCCGCAGCAATACGAAGAAGTCGTACGCGCCGTGCACGAGGCCGCGCCGCCCAATATCAGCCACGACCCGTATACCGATCTGGTTCCGCCGCAGGGCATCAAGCTGACACCACGTCACTATGCCTACCTGAAAATCTCGGAAGGCTGTAACCACCGCTGCAGCTTCTGTATTATTCCATCGTTGCGAGGCGACCTGGTCAGCCGCCCCATCGGTGACGTCATGGGCGAGGCCGAGCGCCTGGTCAAGGCCGGGGTCAAAGAACTGCTGGTCATCTCACAAGACACCAGCGCCTACGGGGTTGACGTCAAATTCCGTAGCGGTTTCTGGAACGGACGCCCCATCAAGACCCACATGACCCAGTTGTGCGAAGCCTTGTCAGAGTTCGGTATCTGGACGCGCCTGCACTACGTGTACCCGTACCCGCATGTCGATGAAGTCATTCCCCTGATGGCCGACGGCAAAATCCTGCCTTACCTTGATATTCCGTTCCAGCATGCCAGCCCGCGCATTCTGAAACTGATGAAGCGGCCCGCATTTGAGGACAAGACCCTGGCCCGCATCAAAAAATGGCGCGAAACCTGTCCCGACCTGACCTTGCGCTCAACCTTCATTGTCGGCTTCCCCGGCGAAACCGAAGATGACTTCCAGTATCTTCTCGACTGGATGTCCGAAGCCCAGCTTGATCGCGTCGGCTGCTTCCAGTATTCGGCCGTCGATGGCGCCAAGGCTAACGAACTGCCAGACCACGTACCCGACGACATCAAACAAGACCGCTGGGAACGCTTCATGGCGCACCAGCAGGCCATTTCCACCGCACGCCTGGCTCGCAAGGTCGGGCAGGAAATCGATGTCCTGATTGATGAAATTGATGAAGACGGCCCCATCGGGCGTTCAAGCGCCGATGCGCCTGAAATCGACGGCAACGTATTCGTCAGCACCGAACGCTCCCTGAAACCCGGCGACATGGTTCGGGTGCGGGTAACCGATTCAGACGAATACGACCTTTACGGCGAAACAATATAAGGTGAGCCGTTCAGGAAAGCGCCAATGTCTTGGCGCTTTGCTCCGGGTTTTTGCGCTTCCAGAATGCGCAGTACCCCGTCACCGGTTGCGACATCAAGGCCGGCCGCCGTGGCAGAAACAACCTGCCCCGGCCGGGTTCCTGCCTTGCCTGGCAAGGCCTGGGCAAACCAGACCTTGACCGGTGCCGGCCAACCGGCCAGCTGCAGGGTAGCGCCAGGCACCGGATTGAATGCACGAATGCGACGAGCCAGCACCTGCGCCGGCAAGGAAATATCAAGCGCGGCTTCTGCCTTGTCGAGCTTGGCGGCATAACACACACCGGTATCGGGCTGGGGTGTATGCACAAGGCTGCCGGTTTCGACACCCTTCAAGGCGTCAACAATGCACTGGCCGCCCAGCTGCGCCAGCTCATCGTGCAACCGCGCCGCAGTATGTTCAGGCGTAATCGGCAGGGCACGAACCAGCACCATATCGCCGGTATCCAGCCCTTCAT
>JBAYOZ010000019.1:0-15831 GCA_041677965.1 Pusillimonas sp. | reverse complement strand
GGGCTCGATGTTTGAATGCTGGTAGGCAAACAGCTTGCCGGTGCGACCGATGCCGGTTTGTACCTCGTCGACAATCAGCAGCATGCCGTGTTCGCGGGTTAGCGCGCGCAAGGCCTGCATGAATTCGACCGACGCCGGGATGACGCCGGCTTCGCCTTGCACGGGTTCGAGCATGACGGCAACGGTTTTGTCGTCGATCAGGGCGCGTACCGATTCAATATCGTTCAGTTCGGCTTTGGGGAAACCGTCGACCTGGGGGGCAAACATTGTGTCCCAGCCGGGTTTGCCTGATGCCGACATGGTCGCCAGCGTACGGCCATGGAAACCATGATTGAAGGTGATGATCTTGTAGGCACCGTTGCGGTTGAGCTTGCCCCATTTGCGTGCCAGCTTGATGGCCCCTTCATTGGCTTCGGCACCGCTGTTGGCAAAGAACACGCGGTCAAAGCACGAGGCCCCTGTGATGCGCTTGGCCAGGTCGATGGAAGGCTGGTTATAAAATGCAGGCGACGGGTTGATGAGCGTCGAGGCTTGTTTGTTCAGTGCCTCGACAACCGACGGCGGGCAGTGGCCCAGGCAATTGACTGCCCAGCCCTGCAGAATATCGAGGTAGCGCTTGCCGTTATGGTCTTCAAGCCAGGAACCCTGACCACGAACAAAGACCAGCTCGGGCCGTGCGGTGATTTACATAAGGGCGTTAACGCCTGACTGATCGAATTGCATAGTGACATCCTGGGGAAATAAGGGGGCCGGGCAGCAGGGCTGCACAAAGAATCAATTTTAACGTACCGCGCCAGGGCGATTGTTACGGTTTTTGGGTGGATTGCAGCGGCTTATAAGTGATACGGTTTGCTGGGCCTGCACTTTGACTTGCCGTTTCTCTTTGAACTATGGCCATAATAGCCATGAAGCACCATCGTTCGGGTTACATGCGACGGGTCCGATGGGTTAACGCACTATCTGTTTAACGGAATTCTGGTTATGGAAAATCTTGATCTCGTGGTTTTACGCGCCCTGCACGACTGGCGTCATGCGGGTAAACGGGCCTTGCTGGCAACCGTGGTACGTACCTGGGGGTCATCGCCCCGGCCTGTTGGCTCAACCATGGCGTTGTGTGAAGATGGTGCCGTGGTGGGCTCGGTGTCGGGCGGGTGCATTGAAGATGACCTGATCTACCGTTTCACCAAGGCCTATGCCGGCGCACCGCAAAACGAAGACATGCCGCAGGGCACGCCGCGTTTTCTGAAATACGGTATCAAGGCTGACGAGGCCCATCGGTTTGGTTTGCCCTGTGGCGGCACCCTTGAGCTGCTGCTTGAGTTCGACCCCGACCCCGATGCCCTGGCGGCCTTGATTGCGTCGTTGCAGGCCGGGCAACTGATGCATCGCCGTGTGCGCCTGGACGATGGCCATGTCACCTTGCTGCCTGCTGAACAGCCTGAAGCCCTGGTCGTAACCGACACCGAACTGGTCAATACCTTCGGCCCCGAATATCGCATGCTGCTGATCGGTGCCGGACAACTGACGGAATATCTGGCCACCATGGCGCTGTTCAACGGTTTTGCGGTTACCGTGTGCGACCCGCGCGAGGAATACCGTGGCAGCTGGTCGGTGCCGGGGGTTACGGTGGTGTCTGATATGCCCGATGACGTCGTATTGTCGTTCAAGGCTGACCGCCGTTCTTGCATTATTGCCCTGACACATGACCCCAAGCTTGATGATCTGGCCTTGCTTGAGGCCCTTGAAACCGAGGCGTTTTACGTGGGGGCCATTGGTTCACGCAGCAATAACCAGGCTCGCCACGAGCGCATGATTGAACACTTTGACCAAACGCCTGAGTCGCTCAAGCGCCTGCGCGGGCCCATTGGCATCTATATTGGCAGCAAGACCCCGTCCGAAATCGCCGTCAGCATCATGGCCGAGGTGTTGGCTGTTAAAAATGGTGTGACGCTGCCCCGCGATATGGAAGTGGCGTTTGCAAAAAACAATGCAGGTGTGGCGGGGTCAGGTGCCGAGGCGGTCTGTTCGGTTTAGCCGGTTCAAAACACCACATCATCACGAAACCATCCTGTCAGGCTCCAGCGTGTGCGTCGTGTCGGTAACACTTCATGCCAGATGGTGTCGCTTCTGAAAATCACCAGTCGACCGGGCAGGGGTAGCAACCTGGTTACGCGTTCGAGCGGGATATCGGTTTCAACAGGGTTTGCCTTCGTTTTCTGTGTAGCTTGCGCCGTACGGCTGGCTTGGGACACATTGTTGGTAACCGCTTCATACAGGCACAGTTCGCCGCCGTCATCGGCATTCCAGTCGTCATTCAAATAGAGCACGACCGAGATTTTCCGGTGGGGGCTGTTGCGGTGCTGGTCAAGGTGCCGGCTGTAGCCATAGCCGCTGTCGTAGCGTGCAAGGTGGAATTCTTCGCTGCGCAGGCCAAGGTAGTACTGCTGGTTAAGGGCTTGGCGAAGTTCGGCCAGAAAGCCGGTGAAAGGGTGGGTACTGAAGGGTTGGGCGTGGAAATCGACCCAGCAGATGCTGTCGCCGCGAATTTTCGGGTTATTTTGCCGGCTTGCGTGTTTCCCGATGGTGGCTTCGTGAAACTGGCCGGCTTCCCAGAGTGTCTGGCTGGCCCCCCGCAAGGACAGACGCCAGTCGGGCGGGATGACACCGTCGGACATGGCCCAGCCCTGTGCTTCAAGGCGGGTAAAAAAATCGTCGGGAAGTGCGATCAAGGTGTTCGCCTAAAGCTGGAATTTTAAGCGAAATCCCTAAGTTTCCACAAAATGCTTCAAGAGTAAACTTTTGAAGTTGAATCAATTATTAGGGGAAGAAATGACATCCAGCGGGCCCTTGCGTGTGTGTGTGGCCGGTGCCGGAGCGATCGGTTGTACCGTCGCGGCGCGCCTTCAGGCCGGAGGTCAGTCCGTCAATGTTCTGGCGCGCGGCGAAACGCTGTCGGTCTTGTGCCAGGACGGGATTCGTTTAACCGACCTTGATGGTGAGCATCGTGTTGCAGTCAATGCCAGCGCCAATGCGGCTGACTTCGGCGTACAGGACATTGTCTTTGTGTGCACCAAGGCCCAGTCGCTGCCGTCGATCATGCCATCGCTGGCGCCGATGATAGGTGAGCAGACAATGGTTGTACCGATGGTTAACGGCGTGCCCTGGTGGTACTTCCATGCCGAGGGGGGGCGTTTCGCGGGTCAGGCCGTCGCTGCCGTCGACCCCGATGGCGTGCTGGCCCATGCCTTGCCGCCAGAGCAGGTTATTGGCTGCGTGGTGTTCATCACGGCACAAGCGCCATCACCCGGTGTGGTTACGTCAAACAACCCCCACCTGATTGTTTTCGGTGAACCGTCGGGCCAGATGACGCCACGCCTTGAGCGCTTGCGCGCTCTGGTCGAAGCGGCTGGAATTGAAGCGCGTGGCGTTGATCGTATCCGCGATACGCTCTGGACCAAAATTCTGGCCAATCTGACCTCCAACCCGTTGTCTGTTGTCACCGGGGCAACACTTGAACAGCTGTATTCGCTGCCGGATCTGAAGCGTATTGTGGCCAAGATGCTGCACGAGGGCCTGGCAGTTGCGGCCGCCTACGGGGCACGCGTCAATTTTGATCCGCATACGTTTATTGACCTGGCGGCCGGCATGGGGCCTGTTAAAACATCCATGCTGCAAGATTATGAAAAAGGGCTGCCGCTCGAGCTTGCCGCCATTGGTGATGCTGTCCTTGAGCTGGCACAGCGTATGGATATGGCCATGCCGGTCACGCAAGATGTGCTGGCGCTGGCACGGTTTCGCGGGCAGGCCGTCGCTGTATCCCGCTAACGTTCTGGTGGTTTCTTTCCAGGCCGTGCTGTTGTAGCCCGGCCTGTCCGATTTGCGCTGGCATGACGGTTGACGCCGCCATGCCGTATACCCCGGCGAAGGCGCAACGCCGGCCCACTCTGGAGTCTTGTTATGTCTGATGTTGTCATCCGCCCCGCCAACTGCAGTGATGCCGAATGGGCCTTGCGCGAACAGCTGGCGTATTGCTATCGCCTGGTTGATTTTTTTGGCTGGACCGAAACCATTTTCAACCATATTTCGGCCCGTTTGCCCGGGCCGGCACACCATTATCTGGTGAACCCGTTTGGCCTGAACTACAGCGAGGTGACACCGGCCAACTTGCTGAAAGTGGATCTTGAGGGCAACAAGCTTGATGCTTCAGAGTACGACGCCAACCCTGCCGGGTTTGCCCTGCACAGTGCCGTGCACGGCGCGCGCGATGATATCCATTGCCTGATTCACACCCACACGACCCCTGTTTCGGCTGTAGCCCAGAAGCAGGACGGATTCGATCACAACAATTTCTATGGTGCGCAGCTGTTCGGCCGTGTGGCCTACCATGCGTTTGAAGGCATCACGCTGTTTGCCGATGAAAAGGTTCGCATGCTGGCTAGTCTGGGTGAAAAGCACATTCTGGTGCTGCGTAACCATGGTGTGGCTGTCGGTGAAAGCAGTATTGAGAAAGCCTTCTTCCTGCTCTGGACAGTACAGCGCGCCGCCGAAATTCAGGCTCAATCAGCGGCCATGGGGGGTGAAGATGTTCTCTTGTCAGACGAAGTTCGTCAAAAGTGTGCCGATCTGACGGCAATGCTGATCCGTGAGGACGATTTTGCTGTTAAGTTCTTCAATGCAATGATTCGTAAGATGCATGCAGAAAAGGGTAACTCTTGGTAACTTTAAGCGAAATTAGCGTCATGTTGAGTGGGCTGAATGTAATGCATCAATTGGTTTAAGGTTAAAATTCTTGACCTTCTGCCCAAGGATACGAGGATGCAAAGTTCATACGAAAACCCGCCCGAGCCAGTACCGGCGACCGGGCTGGCAAAGGCCTGGAAAGGTCTTCTGGATGGTACCGGTGCGTTTGCTGCACTGCTTTTTATGTCGATGGCGTTGCTGGTGTGTGCGGATGTCTTGTTGCGCAACGTCAGCTCGATGTCAATCGGCTGGTCTGTCGAGGTTACCGAGTACATGCTGATGGTTGCGGCGTTTTGTGCCGCACCCTGGCTGGTCTATACCAACGACCATATCCGGGTCGATGTGATTGTGCGCGGTTTTACCGGTGTGCCCAGGTTCATCGTCAGCTTCATTTCTTACGGCATCTGCCTGTTCATTTCTGTCGTGCTGGGCTGGTATAGCTACACCAGCCTGATGGATGCCGTTGCCCAAGGCGGTATCGTGTTCAAGGTGCTGATGTTCCCCGAGTGGTGGTTGGGCCTGCCTATGCTGGTGTCTTTTGTGTTGCTTATCATCGAGTTTACCCGTCAGTTTGCTGGCATATTCACCCGTAGCAAGGGGGCATGATGGATTGGCAATCTGCATTGACCCTGTTGCTGGGTACATTGTTTGTCCTGATGCTGATCGGTGTGCCGGTCGCGTTCGCATTTTTGGGTGTCAACCTTCTGGGCGCCTGGATTTTCATGGGTGGTGAGGCCGGTGTCAGCCAGCTGGTTCGCAACTCGATTCAGTCTGTCAGCAGTTTTTCCCTGACCCCCATTCCGCTGTTCATACTCATGGGCGAGGTCCTTTTCCATACCGGGCTTGCGTTCAGGGCCATCAATGCCATTGAAAAGCTCATTGCCCGCGTACCTGGCCGCTTGTCGGTGGTATCGGTGGTGGGGGGTACGGTGTTTGCCACGCTGTCGGGTTCTACCATCGCCAATACGGCCATGATGGGTGGCACGTTGCTGCCTGAAATGATGCGTCGCGGTTATCACCCCAACATTGCGATGGGGCCCATTATGGCCGTTGGCGGTATCGCCATGCTTATACCGCCATCGGCCCTGGCGGTCATGCTGGGTAGTCTGGCAGGCATTTCCATTTCGCAGTTGCTGATCGGCGGTATCTTGCCTGGTTTGCTGATGGCTGTGTTGTTTGTCGGCTATGTTGTCTTGCGCTGCAAGATCAGCCCCGAAATGGCACCGCCCGATGACCCGTCTGACCAGGTTTCTGGCTGGGAAAAGTGGAAGCCTTTCTTTCGCGACGTGGTACCGCTGCTGGGTATTTTCGTGGCTGTTGTGGGCAGCATGCTGGTTGGCTGGGCGTCACCCACTGAATCGGCCGCTATTGGTGCTGTTGCCGCGACTATTGCCACAATGTGCTACGGCTCATTCACGGTCAAGAGCTTTTACAAGTCACTGATAGAAACGGCCCGTATTTCCGTCATTATCTTGTTTGTCTTGATTGCATCAACCACCTTTTCGCAGTTGCTCAGCTTTTCGGGGGCTACCTCCGGTTTGCTAAGCCTGATTACGGCGTACGACTTGTCGCCGTTCATGCTGATCGTTGGCATGTTGCTGATTTTGCTGGTGCTGGGTTGTGTTATTGACCAGGTCAGCATGATGATGATCACTTTGCCATTCTTCATGCCACTGGCTAACGCGGCAGGCATTGATCCGGTCTGGCTGGGTGTGATGTTGCTGGTGGCTATGGAGCTTGGCCTGCTGACACCGCCGTTTGGCTTGTTGTGTATGGTGATGCAAAGTGTGGCGCCGCCCCAGATTCGCCTGACGCAAATTTATGCGTCGGTGATGCCATTCCTGATCATCGAGGTGTTGGTTATTGCCCTGATCTTGTTCTTGCCCTGGCTTGCTGTTGGTTTGCCGCGGCTCATGATGTAACCAAAGGAGATTCAACCATGAAAATGCAATTGAAAAAAGTAGTTGTCGGGACATTCCTGGGCCTGGCTGCGATGTCGTCAGTCCAGGCGGCCGAAGTCACCCTTAAAGCGGTTAGCGTATTTAATCAGGACGCCTTCTTTTTCCGTCAGTTCAACGAGTTCATGAAGTCGGTGAACGAAGAGGGCAAAGGGCTGGTACAGATCCAGTTTATCGGTGGCCCAGAAGCGATGCCTCCGTTCGAAGTGGGCAGCGCGTTGCGCTCAGGTGTGGTCGATATTGCCAACACCACAGCCGTATTCCACGCCAACCTGGTACCCGAAGGCCTGACCCTGACGGTTACCAACACACCGATGGCCGAACTTCGCAAGAACGGTGGCTACGAACTGATGGACAAGATCCACCGCGAAAAGGCCAATATGGTCTGGTTGGGTCGCACCACAGACGGTCTGAAATACCACGTGTATGCCAACAAAAAGCCTGAAGGCAATTCGTTCTCGGGTATGAAGCTGCGCAGCGTGCCGGTGTATCGTGCCTTCTTCCAGTCGCTGGGTGCCACTCCGCTGCAGGTTCCCCCCGGCGAGGTGTTTACCGCGCTTGAACGTGGTGTGGTTGATGGCTACGGCTGGCCCAGTGTTGGTATTTTCGATCTGGGTTGGCAAGAAAAGACCAAGTACCGTGTCGAGCCAGGTTTTTATAACGTAGAAGTCAGTCTGTTCATGAACCAGGACACCTGGGAAAAGAAACTGGATGACAAGCAGCGCGAGTTCCTGAAGGCGCAAATGGCTAAAATTGAGGCCAACTACGCCAAAGATCACGAACTGGCGGTTGCCGAGCAAAAGCGTCAGCAAGACTTTGGAATTGAAATGGTGCCGGTTACCGACAGTGCAGCCTTCGTCAAGCAAGCCAATGAAGCGGCCTGGGGTGCCATTGAACAAGCCAGCCCCAAGTACAGCAAAGAACTGCGCGAAAAGTTTGGTGCCAGCCAGTAATCACGTTTTTTAAACAGGCCTCAGGAGCGCGCCATGACCACAGGTGAATTGATTGTTGTTGCATTGTTCGTTGTAGGTCTGGTGTGTTCCCTGACACTGTTTGTATGGCTGGTGCGCGCACTGCGCCGTGAAAGCGGTACGGGTCAGCGTCGCGTAAAAAACAACGCAGGCCAGTAACCCTGTCGGGCTTTCGGGCTCAGCTGGTTGTAAAAAAGATCCCTGCCGGTTGTGTAACCGGCAGGGATCTTTTTTGTGCGTCTATTGCTTGCAGCGGCTGTGTTGTGACGTGTGGCCGTTTTTCAACTGCAACTTTGTTGTTATACCGCTTTTAGCTGAAGGCGCTGTGGGGTAAAAGGAAGAAGAATGCGGCGATGGCGGTGGGTACGGCCGCAGAGAGCAGTAGCTTGAGGGGCGAGATGGCGCCATCTGGGAATGTGCCTTTCAGGATGGCGAAACCCGCCGGGTTTGGGGCGTTGGCAATGACGGTAAGACCGCCGCCCGTGACGGCTCCGGCAACCAGCATATAGCGCCACAGGTCATTTGTGCCTTCAACCAGAGAGCCCAGGTAGGTCAGGGCGGCATTATCGGTAAGGGCGGTCAGGGCGGTAGCGCCCCAGAACAGGATGGTCGGGGAAAGCCCGCCCAGAAGGTCTTGCAACCACCATTTCTGCATGCCACCCAGAACGACCAGCCCGGCCAGGAAGAAGCCAACCAGCAATCCTTCTTTAATCAACAGGGGGTTCTGGAACTTTTTGTAGGCTTGGGTATAGCCGATGAACATCATGAGCAGGCCCAGGAACATGGCGGGGTGATGCGCAGTAAGCACAACGGCAACCAGGAAACCCAGGTGGATGGCCATGACCAGCGGCGGCGCCGCGGGACGCTTGTCGGCGGATTCGTCGGCTGCATTGACGCCGGTACCTGTACCGATGGCTTTGGTGACCAGATACTTGCGCACGATGAAGGTCAGGAGCGTGGCGTTGATCAGGACGGCAGCGACCGCGCGCCAGCCAAAGTGGGTGGCCATGTAGGCTGAATCCCAGCCAAAGGTTTGGGCCACCATCAGTACCGGGGGGGCCGCATAGGCTGTCAATACCCCGCCGATTGAAATGTTGACGAACAGGACACCGATGGTAAGGTATTTGAACCCGGTTTGGCCGGGACGACGAAAATAGGCATCGCGCAGCAGCAGGGCTGCCAGCGTCATGGCGGCAGGTTCCGTAATGAACGATCCGGCCAGGGGTACCAGCGCCATCGTGATGAAAAACATCGAGACTTCTGTCTGCATGGGCAGGGCACGAGCCAGCCCGCGTACCAGCAGGCCGACCAGGTCAAGAATTGGTTTGCTGGCGGCCACAACCATAATGGCGAATACAAACAACGGCTCGGTGAAGTTGCGTGAGTCGACATAACTGATGGCCTCGGGTGCACCTGCCGATATCACCATAATGATGATCAGAACAAACGCCCAGACCCCGAACACGGCCTCGACTTCGGCCAGTAAGTGCCAAAGGCCCGAGTGGGGGCCTTTTTTGTTGGACAGCCGGGCAAAAACCGGCACCGAAAAGGTATGGATGATGGCAACGGCAAACAGAAACGTTGCCAACGCTTCAAGGAAAGAGGGCATGGCTTTGAACCTTTAGTTGATTAGCGTACCGCCAAGGGCGGCGACGATCAGCAAAACGCCGGGGGTCATATTGGAACGAAACAGCATGAAATTGCGGTCGGGGTGGGCCAGACTGAAGACCCGCATTTGCCATATGAAATGGCCGGCAATAACTGCCAGCACCACGAAATAAGCCCATGACAGGTGCAGAGCAATACCTGCGTACAGCCACAGGGCAATAGTAGCGACATAGAAGCCGCCAATCCATAGTTTGCCGTGTTCGCCAAACCGCATGGCCGTTGATTTTACGCCCAGTTTCAGGTCGTCGCGCACGTCAACATAGGCGTAAACAGAGTCGTAGCCAACCTGCCACAGCACAGCCCCCACCCAAAGGGCGACACCCGCCAGCGGCAAGGTGTTCTGGGTGTCGGACCAGGCCATCAGCATGCCCCAGTTAAACCCGATGCCCAGCACAATTTGCGGCCAATAGGTAAACCGTTTGCACAGCGGGTAGATAATGACAATGGGTACCAGCAATACGGCCAGCCAGCGACTGTATTCGTTGACGGCGAACAGCAGCAGGGCGCAAACCGCGAACTGGCCCAGCAAAAACCACAGCGCGTTCTTCAGCGTAAGCTGGCCGCTGGTAAGGGGCCGAAAACGGGTGCGTTCGACCTTGCTGTCAATGTCGCGGTCGAAAATATCGTTGATGGTGCAGCCCACGCCACGCATCAGCAAGGCACCCAGCGAAAAGATGAACAGACGGAACAGGGTGGGCCAGCCTTCGGCGGCAAGAACCAGGGCTGCCAGGCAGGGCAGCAAGGTAAGCCAGGTGCCGACGGGCCGGTCGAGCCGGCACAGACGGGCATAAGGCCCCCATGCTGCCGGCAGGTAGCGCGCCACCCAGTCGTCGTGGCGCATATCGGACAGGTCGGGTGTGTGCTGTGACGTGCTCACGCTGCTTTGCTGGCGGGGGTTTCGGCGATAAGGCGCCCCAGGATTTGAATGCCTTCGCGGATGCGCTCTTCCGAGACCGTAACGAAGCTGAGACGCAGGGTGTTGCGCTTGGGTTCGGCCCCTGCGTAGAACGGTTCACCCGGAACAAAGGCTACGTTTTCCTTGATCGAGCGATCGAGCAGGTCGTAGGCATTGATGTGTTCGGGCAGGGTTACCCAGATGAACATGCCGCCTTCGGGTGTTGTCCAGTGGGCTTCTTTGGGGAAGTACTGGGCCATGGCGTCGAGCATGTAGCCGCATTGTTCTTTATAAATATCGCGAACGGCCGGCAGGTGGAAGTTCAGGAAACCATCTTGAATGGTTTCGTAAACAGCCATTTGTGTAAGCGTTGCCGTGTGCAGGTCGGTGGCCTGCTTGATTTGCACCAGCTTGGCGATGATGGCTTCAGGTGCCACGATGTAGCCCAACCGCAGGCCGGGGGCCAGTACTTTCGAGAAGCTGCCCAACCGGATAACAGTTGCACCGGCTTCGCGGCCCAGGCCCAGCAAACCTGGCAGGGCTTCGCCGGCATAGCGAAGGTCACCGTAGGGGTCGTCTTCGATAATGGGCACATTGGCCTGGGCACAGCGTTGTACCAGGGCCTTGCGGCGTTCAAGATTCAGGGTTCGCCCGGTGGGGTTCTGGAAATTTGGCAGGGCGTAAATGAAGCGCGCGCCAGCAACCCGCTCGTCGGTCAGGCCTTCCGGGACCAGGCCTTGATCGTCGGTGGGAACGGCAACATATTCGGGTTCAAACAGCGAAAATGATTGAAGTGCGCCCAGGTAGCTGGGGGCTTCGACCAGAACCTTGCTGCCCGGATCAATGAACAGCTTGCCCAGCAGGTCGAGCGCTTGCTGCGAGCCGGAAACAATGAGCACCTGGTTGATATTGACGTCGGTGGCGCCCACGCGTTTGAGGTCTTGTGTCACCCATTCGCGCAGCGGTGCATACCCTTCGGTAGGGCCATACTGCAGTGCAGCGTGACCGTTGCGGCTGAGCACGCGCTCGAAGGCGGCGCTGATGGTGTCAACAGGAAAGCCCTTGGCTGCCGGCAACCCGCCGGCAAACGAGATGATTTCGGGGCGTTCGGTTACCTTCAGGATTTCCCGAATGGTTGAACTGGTGATTTTCTGGGCCCGCAGCGAAAAGGTGTACGGCTGGCTGTTGGGTGCGGCGCCACCGTGGGCAGCCGTAGATTGGTTAGGGCTCGTCATCCCGTCGTATTCCTGAAAAAATAGAGCGCTTAGCCTTCTAGGATACTGCAACTTTCTTCCGAATGCTTGCAGAACGGCCTGCCGCCCCAATCTACGCCGTGACAGGTTGGCCGTCATGCGTCCCGACGATGGGTGGCGAGCAGTAAAAACAGCTAAAATCCTGAATTCTTCAGGGGTAATTATCGTGCCTATTTATGCTTACAAGTGCAGTGCTTGCGGTCATGCCGAAGACGTTCTGCAAAAGATTTCCGATCCGTTGCTTACCCAGTGCCCGCAGTGTGGCCAGTCAACCTATGCCAAGCAGGTCACTGCGGCGGGCTTTCAGCTGAAAGGGTCGGGCTGGTACGTTACTGATTTTCGCGGTGGCAACAGTGCGTCAGGCAACCCAGCCGGGCCAGCCTCGGCCACACCATCCGACAACGCCACTTCGTCTGCACCTGCAGCGCCTGCCCCGTCACCCGCGGCATCCACGCCGGCAGCCGGCTGACACCGCATGCGCCACTTCAAGCGCTATTTCATTACCGGTCTCCTGATCTGGATTCCGCTGGTCATCACCCTGTGGGTGTTGTCATTGGTGTTCAGCACCCTTGAAGGTGTTGTGCCGTCGTTTCTGACCTCGCAATCACTGTTCGGGGTACGGATCCCCGGCTTCCAGTTGTTACTGGTGCTGTTTGTGGTGTTTTTCAGCGGCCTGGCGGGTGCCAATTTCCTTGGTCGTGCATTTGTCGATCGCTGGGAGCGCCTGCTGGGCCGGATTCCGCTGGTACGTTCCATTTATAATTCGGTCAAACAGGTCAGCGACACGGTTCTGTCGCCCAGCGGGCAGGCGTTTCGCGAGGCCGTTCTGGTTCAGTATCCCCGACAGGGGTCCTGGACAATCGCTTTCCTTACCGGCACGCCAAGTGGTGAGGTTGCCGAGCGGCTGGGGGGCGATTTCGTCAGTGTTTATGTGCCGACCACGCCCAACCCAACATCAGGTTTTTTCCTGATGATGCCGCGTGCCGATGTCCAGGTGCTCGGCATGACCGTCGATGCCGCGCTGAAATACATCGTTTCCATGGGGGTTGTGGCACCGGGTGCCATGCGTCCCGAACTTGTACAGGCGGCCGTGAATGCGGCTGCGGCGGCTGCTGCGGTGGCCGCCACCAAAGGCCCCAAAGACTCGCCCTGATGTCGGGCCGAAACGGATCAAACACATTTATTTACGGAGTTCTTTTCATGCGTACTTGCTACACCGGCGAGGTTGGTAAAGCCCACCTGGGCCAGACTGTCACCCTGTTTGGCTGGGTTCACCGCCGTCGCGACCACGGTGGCGTCATTTTTATCGACCTGCGCGACCGCGCTGGCCTGGCCCAGGTTGTGGTTGACCCCGATAACGTGGCGGCGTTTGAAACGGCCGAGCGTATCCGTAACGAGTTTTGTGTACGCATTACCGGGCTGGTGCGCGAACGTCCCGCTGGTACGGTCAATACAGAACTGGCGTCCGGCGAGGTTGAGGTACTGTGCCGTGAAATTGAAATCCTGAATGCGTCGGTAACACCGCCGTTCCAGCTTGATGACGACAATCTGTCAGAAACCACCCGCCTGACCCACCGCGTACTCGACCTGCGTCGCCCGCAAATGCAGCGCAACCTGATGCTGCGCTACCGCGTGTCAATTGAAGTGCGCAAGTACCTCGATAGCCTGGGTTTTGTCGATATCGAAACCCCCATGCTCACCAAAAGCACCCCTGAAGGTGCGCGCGACTACCTGGTGCCGTCGCGGGTTAACGCCGGCGAGTTTTTCGCATTGCCCCAGTCGCCCCAGCTGTTCAAGCAAATGCTTATGGTCGCCGGTTTCGACCGTTACTACCAAATCACCAAGTGCTTCCGCGATGAAGACTTGCGTGCCGATCGCCAGCCCGAATTCACACAAATCGACTGCGAGACATCGTTCCTGAACGAATTCGAAATTCGTGAAATTTTTGAAGGCATGCTGCGTCATGTGTTCAAGTCGGTGCAAGACGTCGACCTGCCCGCACAGTTCCCCTCCATGACCTGGGACGAAGCAATGCGTCGTTTCGGCTCCGACAAACCCGACTTGCGCGTCAAGCTTGAATTCGTCGATGTGTCCGACCTGATGTCCGACGTTGACTTCAAGGTGTTTTCGGCACCCGCCAACGACCCGGCCTGCCGCGTGGTGGCCATGCGTGTTCCGGGCGGTGCCGAAATGCCGCGCAGCGAAATCGATGCCTACACCAAGTTTGTGGCCATTTATGGTGCCAAAGGGCTGGCGTACATCAAGGTCAACGATGCGGCCAGCGTGCCTGAAGGCCTGCAGTCGCCCATCGTCAAGAACATCCATAACCAGGCGCTTACCCAGCTTATCGAGCGTACCGGTGCCCAAAGCGGCGACCTGATTTTCTTCGGTGCCGACAAGGCCAAGGTGGTCAACGACGCCATCGGCGCGTTGCGCGTCAAAATCGGCCATAGCGAATTTGGCAAATCCAAAGGCCTGTTCGAGGCCGGCTGGAAACCGCTGTGGGTGGTTGACTTCCCCATGTTCGAATACGACCCCGAAGAAGGGCGCTATTTTGCGGCGCACCACCCGTTCACCAGCCCCAAAGACGGCCACGAAGAGTTGCTCGAAACCGACCCGGCCAGTGCATTGGCCAAGGCCTACGACATCGTGCTCAACGGCTGGGAAATCGGTGGTGGTTCGGTACGTATCCACCGTGCCGACGTTCAAAGCAAGGTGTTCCGTGCCCTGAACATCGGCGCCGAAGAAGCCTCCGAAAAATTCGGCTTCCTGCTCGACGCCCTGCAGTATGGTGCGCCGCCACACGGGGGGGTTGCGTTTGGTCTCGACCGTCTGGTCACCATGATGACGGGTGCGGAATCCATTCGCGACGTTATCGCCTTCCCCAAAACGCAGCGGGCCCAGTGTCTGCTTACGCAGGCACCGTCGCCGGTCGACGAAAAGCAATTGCGCGAATTGCACATCCGCCTGCGCAAGACCGAGACGCCGGCCGCGTAAGCGGTTGCGGGCCCAGCCATCATGTCGGTTATTCGGGTCGTCAGCTACAACATCCACAAGGGTCGCTCGGCCACCGGTGCGCGCGATTCCTTGTCCCAGCTTCGGTTGGGGTTGTACGGGCTGCGACCCGATCTGCTTTTTCTGCAGGAAGTGCAGGGGCGCAACCAGCGTCGCAGCGTACTTGACGCCCAGCATGAATCGCTGGGCGCAGCCCTGGGCATGGGGGTGTGTTACGGGCGCAATGCCGTGCGCACGCATACTGACCATGGCAATGCCTTGTTGTCGCGCTTTACGGTGCTGAACTTCGAAAACGAAGACGTTTCCGATCATCGTCTTGAGCAACGCGGCCTGTTGCATGCGGTTATCGACATCAAGGGTGCACCGGTGCATTGCCTGGTGGTGCATCTGGGGTTGTTTGCCGGGGGCAGGTCACGCCAGATCCAGGCGCTGGTCGAACGCATTCGGCGTCTGGTGCCCGACGAGGCACCGCTGCTGATCGCCGGTGATTTCAACGACTGGAATAACCGTCTGGCCCCGCTGTTTGTTGAGCAATTGGGCCTGTACGAAGTGTTTTCGGTGGCACCGCATACTGCTCACACCGGGCCCCTGACCTTGCCGGCGTCTATCAAGGCATTGCGCCGTGGGTTAAGCCGGCTTGGCAGCCACGCGGCATTGGGTGGGCGCCCGCGTGAACTGGGCATGGACGGCATGGCGCGCACCACCTTGCCGCCACGCACGTTTCCTGCCGCGTTTCCCTGGCTTCGGCTTGACCGTATTTACCAGCGCGGCTTTGCGGTTCGCAGCGCCCGCGTGCTGCATGGCAAGCCCTGGTCACAATGGTCTGATCATGCGCCGGTGTTCACCGAGCTTGAACTGCCGTGAGCCTGCGTGGGCCAGAACGCTACCCGGATTTCGTCCGGTGGCGGGCCGGCAATGCCATTCGGTTGCTGCAAAACGGGGGGGAATACTTCCCTGCCTTGTTCGAGGCCATCGACAGCGCGTGTTTCAGTATTCACCTTGAAACCTATATTTTCAATCTCGATGACACCGGGCTGACACTGCTTGACCATTTGCGGGCGGCATGCGCGCGTGGGGTGCGGGTGCGGGTGGTGGTTGACGGGTTTGGCAGTGCGCGTCATGTCCGGATGCTGGCACAGCACTTCGAGCAGATGGGCGCCCGCTTTCGGGTGTATCGCCCCGAGCCCGAGGGGGTCGAGTTCTACCGGTTCAGCCTGCGTCGTTTGCGCCGATTGCATCGCAAGGTTGTTGTGCTGGACCAGAGTGAGGCCTTTGTCGGCGGCATCAACGTGCTGGATGACCTGTTTGATGTACCTGAAACCGGTCAGGGT
>JBAYOZ010000018.1:0-17343 GCA_041677965.1 Pusillimonas sp. | reverse complement strand
TTTTCCCCACTTGGAGATCTGCATGGAAAGCATCGAACAGCGCGTCAAGAAGATCGTCGCTGAACAACTTGGCGTCAACGAAGCCGAGATCAAAAACGAATCTTCCTTCCTTGACGACCTCGGTGCCGATTCGCTCGACATGGTCGAGCTCGTGATGGCACTCGAAGACGAATTCGAAACCGAAATCCCCGACGAAGAAGCTGAAAAGATCACAACCGTTCAGCAAGCTGTTGACTACATCACGTCGCATAGCAAAGAATAATTTCAACGATTCGGTAAGCTGCCCCTTATGGGGCAAATTGCCCAAGCGGTTTCTAGAAAGCGTTCTGTGTTGAACTGGCTTGCACTGTCAGGCTGTTGAACAGGGCGTTGGCTTTAAACCGCTTTTTCATTTTAGGAGTCATCCGTGAAGCGACGTGTCGTCATTACCGGCCTGGGCATTGTTTCGCCTGTAGGTAACGATATCGAAAGCGCATGGGACAACATCGTCAACGGGCGTTCCGGGGTTACCCGCATCACCCGTTTTGATGCCTCAGGCCTGAATGCGCAAATTGCCGGCGAAGTCAAAGACTTCGACATCACGCAATACATGACGGCCAAAGAGGCCAAGCAAATGGACACCTTCATCCACTACGGTGTGGCGGCGGGTGTTCAGGCGTGGCGTGATGCCGGCCTCGAGGTTACCGAACAGAACGCCGATCGAATCGGTGTCATTGTGGGTTCAGGTATTGGCGGGTTGCCCCGTATTGAAGACACCCAGGCCGAATATCTGGCGCGCGGTGCACGGCGCATTTCACCGTTTTTTGTGCCGGGCTCGCTCATCAATCTGGTGTCAGGCCAGCTTTCCATCCTGCTCGGTCTCAAAGGCCCAAGCTACGCGGTGGTTTCCGCCTGTACAACCGGCTTGCATTCCATCGGTGATGCAGCCCGCCTGATTGAATACGGCGATGCCGACGTCATGGTGGCCGGTGGCGCTGAAGCAACTGTTTCGCCACTGGGTATTGGTGGTTTTGCGGCCATGCGCGCGTTGTCCACTCGCAACGATGACCCGGCAACTGCATCGCGCCCCTGGGACACCGACCGTGACGGTTTTGTCATGGGCGAAGGCGCGGGTGTACTGGTGCTTGAAGAATACGAACACGCACGCAAGCGCGGTGCCCGTATTTACGGCGAATTTGCCGGTTATGGCATGAGCTCTGATGCACATCACATTACATCGCCCGACAGCGATGGCCCGCGTCGCGGCATCCTGATGGCCATGCGAAATGGCGGTATCAACCCGCAAGACATCAGCTACGTCAATGCTCACGGCACTTCCACGCCGCTGGGCGACAAGAACGAAACGGTAGCGCTCAAGCTGGCGTTCGGTGATCACGCGAAAAATCTGGTAATCAATTCGACCAAGTCCATGACAGGCCACTTGCTGGGTGCTGCGGGCGGTATTGAAGCTGTCTTTACCACCCTTGCGGTGCATCGTCAGGTGTCGCCACCTACAATCAACATCTTTAATCAAGACCCCGAGTGCGATCTTGATTACTGCGCCAACCAGGCCCGCGAAATGCGCATCGATGTCGCGCTGTCCAATTCGTTTGGCTTTGGTGGTACCAACGGGTCCATGATTGTCCGCCGCGTCTAAGGCAAACACACGGGCAGTGCCTCTGCGCTGGTCCGTGCGGCCGCCGCTTTTGCTGCTGTCCGGCATGGCGGTTCTGGTTGCTATGGCGGTAGCCTCTGCGGCACAGTGGCACTGGGCGGCTGCTGTCGCGGTGGTTGTGTTCATTTTGCTGTGGTGGCGCAGCGGGCGGGCTGCTGCCATTGTGTCGGGGGGGGTGCTTGGGTACCGGCGCGGCCTTTGGGTTTACCGTATCCCGGGCCATTGTCGTGTTCTGCAGTTGCGCCAGGCCTGGCCCTGTGCGCTTTGGGTTACCTTGCGCTTTCACGATGCAGGGCGTGGCCACCCTGATGTCTTTACAGAAGTTACGATCTGGAAACCGGGGCTGCCGCCCCGCGCCTGGCAGCAGCTGTGCATGCATGTGGCCCAAGATCTTCAGTTCCCAATCGGAGGTCAATTTGACCGAACGTGATGTTGATGCCGAACTCGTTGCCCGTGTGCAGCGCGGCGACAAACGGGCGTTTGATCTGCTGGTGCTCAAGTATCAGCGCAAAATCATGCGGCTATTGTCACGCATGGTGCGTGAACCTTCCGAAGTTGAAGACGTCGCCCAGGAAGCGTTCATCAAAGCCTACCGTGCGCTACCCCAGTTCAGGGGTGACAGCGCCTTTTACACCTGGCTGTATCGCATTGCCATCAATACGGCCCGCAACTGGCAATCGGCCAATAACCGTCGCCCGACCGGGTCAAGCATCATTGAAACCGATGACAATGAAACTTTTGACCAAATCGACAACCTAACCGATATCAGTACGCCAGAGTCGTTAATGGCCAGCCGTCAGGTGGTAGATACCGTCAATGCCGCTATCGATGCCTTGCCTGAAGATCTGCGTACGGCAATTGTGCTGCGTGAAATCGAAGGCCTCAGTTACGAAGACATTGCCCAATCCATGAATTGTCCAATCGGCACGGTGCGTTCGCGTATCTTCCGTGCCCGGGAAGCAATCGCGGCGCAGTTGCGCCCGGTTCTTGAAGCCGGTACCGAGCAAAACCGGTGGTAAGGAGTAAAAAAATGCAAGCTCAGACGCACCAAGACAACGAATCTGCCTGGGAAGAAACCATCTCGGCGTGGGTTGACGGTAACGGTGAAGTGCGGCCCGAAGACCTCGATACACCCTATGGGCGTCAGGTCTGGGATACCTACCATCTTATCGGTGATGTCATGCGCAGCAAAGACCTTGCGGTGCAACCGTCTGACTTGTTCTATGCCCGCGTGTCCAGGGCAATTGACCAGGAACCGGCCATTGTGGCGCCGCGTCGCAAGGTTTCAACGCGCGCTGCAGGTGTTTCGGGTCTGGCCGTGGCAGCCGCGGTAGCCCTGGTGGCCTGGGTGCTTGTACCGGTATTTACTGCGGGCCCCGATACCGGTATCGGGGCCAGTGCACCTGTCATTGCCTCTGCCGACGAACCCGCCCTGGTCGACTATGTCGATGCGCACCGGCAATTTGCCGGTGTCAACCCGGTACGCCAGGTGTCGTGGCATGGCGGGGTGGCTGGCCGATGAAATCAGCAATGGTCAGGCACCTGTTATGCGCTACGGTTGCAGCGTTCGGTTTCCTGGGTTCAGGTCTTGCCGCTGCGCAAGCTACCCCCGAAGTGCGGGTTGTCGAACTGCTGAAAAAAGCCCAGGAAGCGGCGCGCTCAACAGACTACGCAGGTGTTTTTTCGTACCAGGACGACGGCACCATGCAGTCGTCCCGCATAACGCACCTGGTCGATGGTACGGGCGAGCGTGAACGCCTGGAAGTGCTTGATGGCCGCCCCCGCGAGTTCATACGCCACAACGAAACCCTGCATTGTCTTGTTCCCGATAAAGAACTTGTGCTTGTCGAGCAGGCGCGTACCGATCGTTTCCCCGGTCTGTTTCTGGGCGATACCGGGCATATCGTCAATCATTACCGTTTTACCCTCGAACCCGAGACCAGCCGTGTTGCCGGTCGCGAGTGTCAGGTTGTCAATGTTGATCCGCGCAGTACTGATCGCTACGGCTACCGCTTTTGCGTCGATTCTCAAACGCAATTGCTGGTAAAGGCACAAACCCTTGAAGGCGACGTGCTGGTCGACGAAATTGCATTTACTTTCCTGCAGGTGGGCAAGCAGGTTTCGCCCGATGGCCTGCGGTCGCAGTGGAATTTTTCTGGCTGGAAGCAGGTTCGCGTGCCAACGCAGCAAATCGATGTTGCTGCACTTGGCTGGCGTGTTCACAACCCGGCAGGCTTTCAGTTTGCCAACCAGATTTCCCGCCCCATGAAATCGGGGCAAAGCGTCAAGCACCTGGTCCTGTCCGACGGACTTGCGGTTATTTCGGTGTTTATTGAATCGTACGACGATGCCCGTGCTGCGCGTAATGTCATCAAGGGGCCCAGCCGCAAGGGGGCGATCAATGTGTACAGCACGCGTATTGGCGACTCGTGGGTAACGGCCCTGGGCGCGGTTCCGGTAAAAACCTTGCAGGCGGTTGCCGAGCAAACCCAGTATGTCGCACCGGCACCTGCCAACACCCGGTAGCCTGTTTTCCTCTCTAAGGAGTTCTAATGATACGTTCAGCTTCAGTTGACAGGCCGTTCAAGCGAATTTTTGTCGCTGCGGCCACCGCATGTGTACTTGCTTTTGGCGGCACAGCGGCCCAGGCACAGGCCCAAAGCGCACCGGTGCCGGTGCTGTCGGTGCCCGACTTTACCGAAGTGGTTGCCAAATCTGAAGGTTCGGTCGTCAACATCCGTACCACCGAGAACGTCGCTGTGCGCTCATCCCCCATGGGGCCGGGCTCTGATCCCTACGAAATGTTCCGCTGGTTCTTTGGCCCCGATTTCGCGCCCCCGGGTGGTGGTCGTCAGCGCAATGCACCACAAGGGCAGGGTGAAGGCCCGCAGCGCGAAGTGCCGCGCGGGGTGGGTTCGGGGTTTATTGTCTCTGAAGACGGTTACATTCTTACCAACACCCACGTCATCGACGGTGCCAACAGCATTTTCGTGACCCTTACCGATGGCAAAGAGCACAAGGCCAAAATCATCGGTTCCGACGCCCGTACCGACGTGGCCCTGATCAAAATCGAGGCTTCAGGCCTGAAAGCCTTGCCAATTGGCGACTCAAAAACCCTGCGCAAGGGGCAGTGGGTTCTGGCCATTGGTTCACCGTTCGGGCTCGAGTCCACGGTAACGGCGGGTATTGTCAGCGCCATCAACCGCGATACCGGTGATTACTTGCCGTTCATCCAGACCGACGTTGCGGTCAATCCAGGCAATTCGGGCGGTCCGTTACTGAACCTGGCCGGTGAAGTGGTGGGTATCAATTCGCAAATCGTCTCGCAAAGCGGTGGCTTCATGGGCATTTCCCTGGCCATCCCCATCGACGAAGCCATGCGTATTGCCGATCAGCTCAAGTCAACCGGTAAAGTTACCCGTGGTCGTATCGGTGTACAGATCGGGCCGGTCTCTGAAGAAGTCGCCAAGGCCATTGGTTTGCCCAAGGCTGAAGGGGCCATGGTCAGCAATGTCGAGCCCGAGGGTCCGGCCGCCGAAGCTGGTGTCATGGCCGGCGATGTCATCATCCGTTTTGGTTCAACGGCCATTGCGCAGTGGTCTGACCTGCCCCGCGTTGTTGGTGGCGTCAAGCCCGGCACGCGTGAAACCCTGACCGTCTGGCGCAAGGGCAAAGAAGTTACCTTGCGCGTAAAAGTTGGCGAATTTGCAGCCGACGCACCGGAAGCTGAAAAAAACCCAACCGCTGAAGGCACGTCTGCCGATGCCCTGGGTCTGAAAGTTGCTCCGGTTCCGGCCAACGTCAAAGAGCGTGAGCGTGTCAGTGGCGGTGTGCTGGTAACCTCGGCTTCCGGCCCGGCCGCCGCATCGGGTATCGCCGAAGGCGACATCATCCTTACCGTCAACGACACTGATGTCAAAGATCCGGCCCAGTTTGCCAAGCTGGTCAGCGGCCTTGACAAGTCCCGCGCTGCAGCCCTGCTGGTTCAGCGCGGTGGCCAGTCGCAGTGGGTGGTGGTCACACCGGCGAAATAAAGCGCATAAAACAGCTAAAATGCGTTAGCAGTTCCCCGAGGAGCGCAGTACGCGCTCCTCTTTTACATGTTGTTTCCTCAAATTTCCGCCCCGGTGGGGTGGCTTCTTTTCTGCTGGTTTATGGATCACATCCGCAACTTCTCCATCATTGCCCACATCGATCACGGTAAATCCACGTTGGCCGACCGTCTGATCCACCGTTGCGGGGGTCTGGCCGACAGGGAAATGTCCCAGCAGGTTCTCGATTCCATGGACATCGAGCGCGAGCGGGGTATTACCATCAAGGCGCAAACGGCGTCGCTGCAGTACAAGGCCAAAGACGGCAAGGTATATGCACTGAACCTCATCGACACCCCGGGTCACGTTGACTTTTCGTATGAAGTCAGCCGTTCGCTGTCGGCCTGCGAGGGGGCCTTGCTGGTGGTCGATGCTTCCCAGGGCGTCGAGGCACAAACGGTCGCCAATTGCTACACCGCCATAGAACTGGGCGTTGAAGTGTTGCCCGTGCTCAACAAAATGGACCTGCCTTCGGCAGACCCCGAATCGGCGCGCCAGGAAATCGAAGACGTTATCGGTATTGATGCCGCCGATGCCATTCTGGCCAGTGCCAAAACCGGCGTGGGTATTGACGACATTCTTGAAATGGTTGTGGCCAAAGTGCCACCACCCAAGGGTGATCCGGCCGAACCCCTGCAGGCCCTCATCATCGACTCATGGTTCGACAACTATGTTGGCGTGGTCATGCTGGTGCGCATTGTCAACGGTGTCTTGCGCCCCAAAGACAAAATCCGGCTTATGGCCAGCGGTTCCACCCACTTGTGTGAACAGGTGGGTGTGTTTACGCCCAAGTCCCTGTCGCGCACCGAATTGTCGGCGGGCGAGGTGGGTTTTGTCATTGCCGGCATCAAAGAGCTTGAAGATGCCAAAGTGGGCGACACCATTACCCTGGTCAACCGCCTTGCCAGCGAGCCGCTGCCCGGTTTCAAAGAAGTCAAACCCCAGGTGTTCGCGGGGCTGTATCCCGTTGAAAGCAGTGAATACGACCAGTTGCGTGATTCGCTTGAAAAACTGAAACTGAACGATGCGGCCCTGATGTTCGAGCCTGAAGTGTCGCAGGCGCTGGGGTTTGGTTTCCGGTGCGGGTTTCTGGGCATGTTGCACATGGAAATTGTGCAAGAGCGCCTTGAACGCGAATTCGACATGGACATCATTACCACTGCTCCGTCGGTGGTCTACGAGGTTGAACAGCGCGACGGCTCGGTACTGACCATTGAAAGCCCGTCACGCATGCCCGATGTGGGCAGCATTGCCGAAATCCGCGAGCCCATCGTCAAGGTCACCCTGTTCATGCCGCAAGACTACGTCGGCCCGGTCATGACCTTGTGCAACAACAAGCGGGGCGTGCAGCTTGATATGTCGTACCATGGCCGCCAGGTGCACCTGACCTACGAAATTCCCCTGGCCGAAATCGTGCTCGACTTTTTCGACCGGCTCAAGTCGGTGTCGCGTGGCTATGCGTCCATGGACTACGAATTCAAAGAGTATCTGGCATCCGATGTGGTGCGTGTTGACTTGCTGATCAACGGTGACCGGGTCGATGCCCTGTCCATGATGATTCACCGTACCAATGCGCGCTACCGTGGCCGCGAGGTCTGCAACAAAATGCGTGGTCTCATCCCGCGCCAGATGTTCGACATTGCCATTCAGGCCGCCATTGGTGCCGAAATCATTGCCCGTGAAAGCGTCAAGGCGCTGCGCAAGAACGTGCTGGCCAAGTGCTATGGCGGTGACATCAGCCGTAAAAAGAAACTGCTCGAAAAGCAGAAGGCCGGTAAAAAACGCATGAAGCAGGTGGGCAACGTGGAGATCCCCCAAGAGGCTTTCCTTGCAATTCTTCAGGTCGAAGACAAATAAAGGCGGGGTTTCAGGTCAATGAGTTGGGATTTTGCGTTAATTCTGTTCGTTTTGCTGGTTATTACCGGCGTGGTCTGGGCGCTTGATTTTTTCTGGCTCCGGGCGCGCCGTCGCCGCAAGGCCGAGGCCGAAATGGCCATCTACGATGCCGCTCCATCGGGCATCGGGTCCATCGAGGCAGCACGCCTGCGTCAGGCCGCCTACGACAAGGCACACCGGGTGCCGTGGCTTATAGAATATTGCGTCAGTTTTTTTCCGGTCATCTTGTTTGTGTTCGTGCTGCGCTCGTTCATTGTCGAGCCATTCCGCATTCCGTCGGGCTCGATGCTGCCAACGCTGCAAAGCGGCGACCTTATTCTGGTCAACAAGTACGAATACGGTGTGCGCCTGCCTGTACTTGATAAAAAAATAATCGATGTCAGTGAACCTTCGCGTGGCGATGTGGTGGTGTTCCGTTACCCGGTTGACCCATCTATTGATTACATCAAGCGTGTAATTGGCGTGGGTGGTGACGAGGTCGTTTACCGCAACAAAACGCTGTACCTGAATGGCAAAGAAGTACCCCACACCCCCGATGGCGACTATTTCGAACCTGACCGCTCGGCCTACGTCAGCCAGTACATCGAAACCATCAACGATGCGACCCATAAAATCTTGCTCAACCGGCGTTCGTTGCAAGACCTGATGGCCATTTCTGATTTTCCGTATCGTGACCAGTGCGATTACATTCCTGGTGGCGTGCGCTGTGTGGTGCCCGAAGGGCATTACTTCATGATGGGTGACAATCGCGACAACAGCCTGGACAGCCGCTACTGGGGGTTTGTGCCCGAGCAAAATATTGTGGGCCGGGCATTTTTCATCTGGATGAATTTTGGCGACCTTGGTCGTATTGGCCGGTTTGACTGATGACTGCACTTACCGCACTTGAATCTGCCCTTGATTACCGTTTTTCTGACCCGGCGTTGCTGGTTCAGGCGGTAACGCATCGAAGCCATAATTCGCGTCATAACGAACGTTTCGAGTTTCTGGGCGACTCCATCCTCAACTTCGTGGTGGCTGCCCTGTTGTTCCAGCAGTTTCAAAAGGTTGACGAAGGCGATCTCTCGCGCCTGCGGGCCAACCTGGTCAAGCAGTCGGCGTTGGCCGACATTGCCCAAGGCCTTAACCTGTCGAATTATTTGCGGCTGGGCGAGGGCGAGCTGAAAAGCGGCGGGTTTCGGCGGCCGTCCATTCTTGCCGATGCCCTCGAGGCCATTTTCGGCGCGGTTTTCCTGGATGGCGGTTTTGATTCGGCGCGGGCAGTCATTACGCGTTTGTATGCGCCACTGCTGGCCGAGGTTGACCCAAAAACACTGGGCAAAGACCCGAAAACCCTGTTGCAAGAGCTCTTGCAAGGCCGCCGGCTTGATCTTCCGCAGTACACGGTTATTGCCACGCGGGGTGCCGCGCACAGCCAGATGTTCGATGTCGAATGCGCCGTCCCCACGCTTGACCTCAAGGTGACAGCGTCCGGTTCCAGCCGGCGTGCGGCCGAACAATTGGCCGCCACCGAGATCATCACCCTTATTCAGGCCCTGGGGCCGGTTAAAGGGGCAGGGCGCAAGGCCCGTAAAAGCACACAGCTGACGCTTCCGGTTGCTGTGTCACAGGATTCCAAATGACTATTCCATTTCGCTGCGGTTTTATTGCCATTGTCGGGCGCCCCAATGTGGGCAAGTCCACGCTGGCCAATGCCCTGATCGGCAGCAAAATTTCCATTGTGTCACGCAAGGCGCAAACCACGCGTCATCGCATCAATGGTGTGCTGACGCGCGACCACGAACAATTCGTGTTTGTCGATACGCCGGGTTTCCAGACTCGTCACGGTGGGGCCATGAACCGCATGATGAACCGTGTGGTCACCCAGGCGCTGGCCGACGTTGATGTGGTGCTGCATGTGGTCGAGGCGGGCAAGTGGTCTGAAGGTGACGCCCGCTTGGTGCCGTTGCTGCCCAAGGGCGAAAAGACCATTCTTGTGGTCAACAAGGTTGACACCCTGAAAGACAAGAACGCCATGTTTGCGTATGTCAGCCGCCTGATGGAGCAATTTCCGTATGCGGCGGTGGTGCCGGTCAGTGCGGCCAAAGAGGTTCAGCTAGATAATCTGCTGGCTGAAATTGCGTCGCGCTTGCCTGAAGGCGAGCCGATGTTCGAACCCGATGCGTTAACCGACAGGTCGGTCAAGTTCATTGCATCAGAACTGATCCGCGAAAAAATCTTCCGCCTTGTGGGCGACGAATTGCCTTACGGCTGCACGGTCGTTATCGAGCAATGGGAAGAGTCTGACGCGTCGGTGCGGGTTGCCGCATGCGTGGTCATCGAGCGTGAAACGCATCGCCCCATTTTGCTGGGGGCCGGCGGTATGCACATGAAGCGTATCGCCACCGAAGCCCGTCAGGACATCGAAAAACTGGTCGACAAGTCGGTATTTCTCGAGGTGTATATCAAGGTTCGCAAGGGCTGGTCAGACAAAGAGGCTGCGCTGCGCGAACTCGGGTATGAGTAAACGGGCGTCTCGTGTTACCGAGGCTGGCGGCTATTTGCTGCATGCCTCGTCGTGGCGCGAGACGTCCTTGCTGATACAGGTGTTCACCCGTAACTACGGGCAGGTGGCCCTGGTGGCCAAAGGGGCCAAACGGCCCTATTCGGTGTTACGCCCTGTCCTGGGCGGTTTCCAGCCGCTGTTGCTGTCCTGGACGGGTAGCAACGAAATCAAAACGCTTACACGCGCCGAGTCGGCGGGCATACGGCCGTTGTCGGGCAAGGCGTTTATGTCGGCCTGGTATTTGAATGAGCTGATTCTGCGGCTGCTGCCGCGCGAAGACCCGCACCCGCAGCTGTTTGATGCCTACGATGCGGCGCTTGTTCAGCTGGCGGCAGGGGGCGGGGCTGCCCTGGCATTGCGACGTTTTGAATGGATTTTGCTTGAGGAAACCGGGTATGGGCTTGAGGAAGAACCGCCAGATTTCGATGATCCGGCTACCGAGCCGGTGTTGCGCAGGCAGTTGCGTGAGCGGCTCGATGAGCTGCTGGCCGGTCGGCCATTACGTACGCGCCAGGTTCTGATGGCGTTGCAGCGGTTGTGATGTCTACTCCCCTTTCCGTACAGGCGCCTTCAAAGCCAATTCCCTCTGTTGTGGTGCTGGATACGTGTGTGCTGATTTCAAATGTGGTGCGTCGCGTTTTGTTGCGTCTGGTTGACCGCGGGCTGTTCCGGCCGGCCTGGAGCCCGGTGATTGGTGATGAGTGGCGCCGCAATGCAGCCCGTATCTGGGAGGTGGATGCTGCCGATATTTCTGCGCAGTGGGATCAGTTGCAGGTGGATTATCCGGATGCGGATCAGGGGGATGTTGGTCTGTTTAAAGAGGGGTTGCGTCGTAGCGACCCTAAAGACTGGCATGTGGTTGCGGCGGCGCGTGCGGTGCGTGAGCGTTGCCCTGACGGTGATGTGGCTGTGGTGACGCGCAATTTGAAGGATTTCAACCGGTCTGAGTTGCGGGGGTTTGGGTTGGGGTTGCTTGACCCGGATGAGTTGCTGGTGCGTTGCTGGTTGAAAGATCCTGCGATGGTGGGGTGGTCTTTGCGTGAAATCGAGGGTGATTTTGCGGCGGTTGGGCGCGAGGCGGGGCCGTTGGCAGAGGTGTTGAAGCGGGAGCGGTTGTTTCGGTTGAATCGGTTGTTTTCGGCGGTCGGGTAGGCACCGTTTGGCGTCAGCGCAGGCCGCTGCGGGGGTGTCGGGTGCGCGGGCCTCGTACGGCCCCTGCGGGGCTTCCCGGCGTACTCGAAGCCCTTGCACCCGACACCCCCGCAGCGGCCGGGGGAGTTCGGATTTGCTGCGGAGTGGTTATTGGGGGAATCCGGTTGATGAGATGGCTATTAACGGGGCCGGTTGCTGAAGCCGGTTATTCGCGGTCGCCGCCGACGATGCCGAGCAGCATGAGCAGGTTGGCGAAAATGTTGTACAGGTCAAGGTAGACAGCCAGGGTGGCTGAAATGTAGTTGGTTTCGCCACCGTTGACGATGCGCTGCAGGTCAACCAGCAACAGTACCGAGAACAGGCCGATGGCCATGACGGAAATGGTCAGGACCAGCGCGGGAATTTGCAGGAAGATGTTGGCTACCGAAGCCACCAGCAAGATGACGACACCGATGAACAAGAATTTTTGCAGGTGCGAAAAATCGCGTTTGGTGGTGCTGGCAACGGTGGCCATGGCACCGAATACGGCGGCGGTACCGCCAAAGGCCAGCATGATCAGCTGTGCGCCGTTGCCCATGCCCAGCACAAAGCCGATAAGGCGCGACAGCATGATGCCCATGAAGAAGGTGAAGGCCAGCAGCAGGGCGACACCCAGGCTGCTGTTTTTGTTGCGCTCAACCAGGAACATCAGGCCGAAAGCACCGACCAGGAAAATGATTGTGCTCATGCCGGGGCTGGCGGCCATGAACGCGTTGATGCCCGACGTTAAGCCGACAAAAGCGCCCAGTACGGTGGGGATGAGTGATACGGCCAGCAGCCAGTAGGTGTTGCGTAGAACGCGATTACGCACAACCTCGGCGGAGGCGCCATACTGCGGGTTGGCGTATGAGGGTTGACGAAAGTCGCTCATGATGAATCCTTTGGAAAATAATGCAGAAACACGGGTTAGATTACTGACATTCAGCTGAATAATCAAGGTGTGTCATGCGCATGTTGACAAGGCGTGTCATGCTCGTGTTCACAATGAGTCATTCCCATGTCGACAAGGTGTGTCATGCCCGCGTTGACACATCATGCGCGTGCAGGTCGTGGCCGGCTTCTTTGTACACTTTCCAGCGCTGGCGTGCGCTTTGTACTTCGGCCGGAGCGCCATCAACGATTTCCAGAATGCGCTGAAATTGTGAGGCGGTTTCAGGTACGTGGTCATCCAGGTTCAGCAGCCACACCGGGCTTTCGGCATAGCGGGCGTGCTGTTCCGGGGTGGGCAGGGTGCTGGTCAGCAGCACCGGGGTTAGCGCTGCCAGCGGGTCGTCAACGGCCACATGGGGAATGAATGCGGTAGGCTCGAATGACCACAGCAGGCGGTCAAATTGTTTCAGTCGCCCGCTGTTTTGTGAATACACCAGTAAAGGCCGGCCGGCGTCGTGGTGCTTGCGCACCACGTTGCACGCCATGCGCAAGCGGTCGGGGGCACCGAAGGCGAAGTCGATTCTGGCCATGTGTGCCGCCCTGCGTTAACCCTGGTTCATCAGGAACTGCACCAGCAGTGGTACCGGCCGGCCTGATGCCCCCTTGTCTTTGCCGCTGCGCCAGGCCGTGCCGGCGATGTCCAGGTGGGCCCAACGGTAGGCTTTGGCGAAGCGCGACAGGAAGCAGGCCGCTGTTACCGAGCCTGCAGGCATGCCACCAATATTGGCCATGTCGGCAAAGTTAGACTTCAATTGTTCCTGGTAGTCGTCGTCAAGGGGCATGCGCCAGGCGGTATCGCCGGCTTGCTTGCCTGCGGCCAGCAGTTGCGCGGCCAATGCATCATCGGTTGAAAACAGCCCGGTGTTGATGTGGCCCAGGGCCACCACGCATGCACCGGTTAACGTGGCAATATCGACAACGGCTGCCGGCTTGAAACGTTCGGCGTAGGTCAGGGCGTCGCACAAGATCAGGCGGCCTTCAGCGTCGGTGTTCAGTATTTCAATGGTTTGACCCGACATGCTGGTGACCACATCGCCCGGCTTGTTGGCGCGGCCGCTGGGCAGGTTCTCGCAGGCGGGTACCAGGCCGATCACGGGCTGGTCAAGGCCCAGCTCGGCCACGGCTTGCATCGTGCCAATCACGCTGGCGGCACCACACATGTCGTACTTCATTTCGTCCATGCCGGCACCGGGCTTGATGGAAATGCCACCCGAGTCAAAGGTAATGCCCTTGCCAACCAGCACCAGCGGTGCTTTTGATTTGATCCTGGCGGCTTTGCCGCCTTTTTCGGCCGCCGCCTTGTCGGTACCGCCTTTAGCCGCTGTACCCGGCGGGGTGTATTTGATCACGATAAAGACCGGGGGTTGATCCGAACCTTTGGCAACCGACAGGAACGACCCCATACCCAGAGTTTCCAGCTCTTTCTGGCCCAGGACGTCGGTTTTAAGCGTTTTGTGGGCTTTGGCCAACTTTTTCGCGGTTTCGCCCAGGTAGGTGGGGGTGCATACATTACCGGGCAGGTCGCCCAGCTGGCGTGCCAGCAGCATGCCGTTACCGATAGCCTGACCGGCAGCCAGCCCGCGCTTTGCTTCGGCCGAATCGGCGCGAGGCACCCAGATGCCCATGTGGTTCAGTTTGGGCGCCGGCTTTTTGCTGGCTTTACCGAGGGTCGCGTCGTAATGATAGGTGGACTGCGTGGCTGCTGTTGCCAGCGCCTGGGCACGTTGCTGCAGCGTGCTGTCTTTACATTCTGCGCCGGCCAGCGCTGAAACGGCTTCGGTGACTTTGGCTTTTACGCAGTAGCCTGCAAACGCTTGCTCGGCGGCAGCATGGGCTTTGGCGTTATAGCTGTCTTGTTTGCCCAACCCGATTAAAATAACGCGTTGCGCACTGACGCCGGGCAGGTTGCGCAACACCAGGTGGGTGCCTTTGGCACCGGTAAATTCATCCTTGCACGCGTCCTTTATGGCGCCCTGGGTCACGTCATCAAGCGCCTTGGCGGCATCGGTAAGCACGCTGTCATCAAAAACACCTATGGCCAATGCGGGTGTTTTCAGGGTGTGCAAAGTACTGGTGGTATGTGTGCTGAATTCCATGGTGGTCCCGGTTAATGTCAGTAGAATGCTGCTGATTATCTCGCATTTTTTCTTATGTCTCTATTCAAGCGGTCGGTAGTCTCCGAAATCCTCGGCCATGCGGGCGTCATTTTTTCGACGCTGCTGGTCGTTTGGTTAAGCGTCTTGCTGGTGCGCCTGCTTGGCGAGGCCGCCAATGGCAGTATTGGCGCCGACGTGGTGTTCGGCCTGGCCACGTTTTCCAGTATTACGGCCTTACCGGTTATCTTGTCGGTATCGCTGTTTATTGCCGTTCTAACCACAATTACACGCAATTTTCGCGAGTCTGAAATGGTAGTGTGGTTTGCCAGCGGCCTGTCGCTTAAAGACTGGGTCGGCCCGGTCATGCGTTGCGCCGTTCCTGCGGCACTGATCATTGCCTTCCTGACCTTGTTTGCGTCGCCCTGGGCCTACCGCAATATTGCCGAATACCGCCAGCGCTACGAGCAGCGTTCCGACCTGTCCAAGGTTACTTCAGGGCAATTTATTGAAACGCAGGGCGGGGGGCGGGTGTTCTTTGCAGAAGACCCGCTGCGCCCCGAAGATGAACTTGGCCGGGTGGTGGCGCGGGTGATTGACCAGGACTGGGTAAGCGTTGTTACGGCCGACAGTGCCCGCATCGAGGTTCAGCCCAACGGCGACCGTTTCCTGGTGCTGTCCAAAGGGCACCGCTACGACCTTAAACCGGGCCAGCACGAGTTTCGCCTGCTGAACTTTGAACGCTACGGTTTTCGTCTTGAACGCAACGCTGACGCGTCAACCCCGGCGGCCATGCGCTCTATTGCCGAGCAGCAAATCAAGGCGCGGCCAACCCTTCAATTGTTTGAAGATGGCACTGCGCACGCCGATTCGCAAATCATGTGGCGTCTGGCCTTGCCGCTGGCCGCCCTGAATCTGGCCCTGCTGGCGATCCCGCTGGGGGCGGTCAACCCGCGGCTGGGCCGTTCGGGCGATATTCTTATCGCGGGTCTGGTCGGGTTGTTGTATATGAATCTTATCAACCTGTCACGCGGCTGGATTGGCAATGGCCAGCTGGTTTTCAGTGTGGGCGTCTGGCTGGTTCACGCGGTATTTCTGGGCCTGATGGTCTTCATGATGTGGCGCAAGCTGCGTGTCAAGGCACCACGTTCGTCGTGATATTCGATACTGACTGGAGAATCGTTTCCCGTCTTTCGTCACAGGCGTTTGACCTGTCGTCGTTAAGGCAGCTCAGCAGGCAAGTTCTGCAACTACGCGCAGCGCTGCTGGGGAGGTGTGTGATGAGCACTGCTTTGAGGTAATTACGCGTGAACGGCGGCGTACTCGCGGGCGGTCGGCAACGTGCGTGGCAAGACATTGTTCTTGGGTCGGGTGGCCTCCCAGCCCAGACACGCGAGCCAGATGGCGCGCGGGATGGCTTTGTGTGCTGTACGGTAGTAGCTCACCATGCGCCGACTGATGCCAAGAGCCTCGGCAGCCGTAGTCAGGGAAAGATCGTTGCGGCGCATCCAGCTGTCGAACATCTCGTGGCTGACTTCGCCCGCCTGCTCCTTGGCCCAGGCGTAGACGTTGTCCTCGCCGAATTCGGTGTCGAACCACTCGATACTGCCACCCCACTCGGCAATGCGGACACGCGCAAAAATCTCCGGCTTCAGGATGGCCGACAGTGCGGGCGTCTTGCGCAGGATGTCGCCGACATCGACCTGCAGCACTTCACCGGTGCTCCAGGTGGTACGCAGACGATACGGCGCCAGGGCTTCTACGGCCTGCAGTTTCGGGAAAAAGTAGTCACTCATGGGTTGTTCCTTTGCCATTCGTCGAGGTACATCAGAACCCGGGCGTTATCGAATCGTTGCAAGATCGGCATGAGTTCAATTTTAGTGCAATGGTTGCTCTAGTGCAAGATTTCTGGTTTAGCAGGAGGTGCGTCATGAGCACTGCTTTCAAGCGCGTCCGTGGACGCAAAATCTACCGCACCGAGTGGGTGGAGCCCTGACTGGCGCCCTTGACTCAGGCGTTTGACCTGCAGTTGGGCTTGCCGGCGTTAAAGCGCACCAGACGATTACAGCAGTTAATCCTTCTGAACCCCGCTGCGCCCACGCCGTACGTTATGATTCTGCACGGCACAAGCTAATACATAAAAGTAATTAAGAAATCTGCCTTTATTACATATAATTGTGTCCCATAACCGGGGCACATCATGAACCTTCAGCAATTCCGCTTCGTACGCGAAACCATTCGGCGCAATTTCAACCTTACCGAAGCCGCGCGTACCCTATTCACGTCGCAGCCAGGCGTCTCCAAGTCAATTATCGAACTGGAAGACGAACTGGGTATCAAGATTTTCGAGCGCCATGGCAAGCGTATTCGCGGCCTGACCAAGCCGGGCGCCGCCGTGGCCCAGGTGGTCGAACGCATCATGCGTGAAGTCGACAACCTTAAAAAGGTCAGCGATGAATTTGCCCAGCGCGACGAAGGTGGTCTGGTGATTGGTTGCACCCACGCCCAGGCCCGCTACCTGTTGCCCCAGGTTATTCCGGGGTTTCGTGCCCAGTTTCCCAAGGTGCGGGTGTCGCTGGCCGAAGGCAACCCAACCACTTTGGCGCGCATGGTACTGCACGAACAGGCCGACCTTGCGATTGCAACGGAGTCGCTGGCCCACACCCCGGGGCTGGCTGCCTTGCCCGTGTATGAATGGGAACACGTGCTGGTCGTCAAGCCCGATCATCCGCTGACCGGGTTGACCTCAAGCCAGGCCCGTTCGTTGTCGCTGGAGCAATTGGCGCAGTACCCCATTGTGACCTATGACCGCCAGTTCTCAGGTCGTCGCACTATTGATGAAGTATTTGCCCAGAAGGGCATTCAGCCCGATATCGTTCTGGAAGCTATCGACGCCGACGTGATCAAAACGTACGTCGATGTGGGACTGGGCGTGGGCATCAT
>JBAYOZ010000017.1:0-17365 GCA_041677965.1 Pusillimonas sp. | reverse complement strand
CTGGCTACGTTCAGGAGTCGGTGTTCAACCGGTATTCGGCGCTAAGGGCGTGGGCTTGCAGGCCTTCGCCATAGGCCAGGTTGGCAGCAATTTTGCCCAGGGTCTGTGCGCCATCGCGCGATACCTGGATAAGGCTGCTGCGTTTCTGGAAATCATACACCCCCAGGGGCGATGAGAAGCGCGCCGTGCGCGAGGTGGGCAGGACATGGTTGGGCCCGGCGCAATAGTCACCCAGCGATTCAGAACTGTAACGCCCCATGAAAATGGCACCGGCGTGACGGATTTTTTCGGCAACCGCTGCAGCGTTTTCGGTGGAGATTTCAAGGTGCTCGGGGGCGATGTCGTTGGCAATGGCGCAGGCTTCGTCCAGGTCTTTGACGTGAATAAGGGCGCCACGGTTGGCAAGGCTGGTACGAATGATGTCGGCGCGCGGCATGCCGGGCAAAAGCCGGTTGATTTCGGCTTCGACCTGGTCAAGGTAGGCTGCATCGGGGCACAGCAAAATGGACTGCGCCAGTTCGTCGTGCTCGGCTTGCGAGAACAAGTCCATGGCGACCCAGTCGGCCGGTGTGGTGCCGTCGGCGATGATCAGGATTTCGCTGGGGCCGGCAATCATGTCGATGCCGACTGTGCCAAACACACGGCGCTTGGCCGCAGCCACATAGGCGTTGCCGGGGCCAACGATTTTGTCGACCGGTTTGATGGTTTCGGTGCCGTAGGCCAGTGCACCAACGGCCTGGGCACCGCCAATGGCCCAGGCGCGGTCGACGCCGGCAATGGCGGCCGCAGCCAGCACGATGGGGTTGCGCACCCCGTTAGGGGTGGGCGTGACCATGACCACTTCGGCCACACCGGCCACCTTGGCCGGGATGGCGTTCATCAGGACCGATGAAGGGTAGGCGGCTTTGCCGCCGGGCACATACAGGCCCACGCGGTCGAGGGGCGTGATTTTTTGACCCAGCACGGTACCGTCGGGTTCGGTGTAGGACCAGCTTTGGGCACGCTGGTGTTCGTGGTAGGCACGTACCCGTGCGGCCGCCGCTTCCAGCGATGCACGCTGGTCGGCGGGCAGGCTGTCAAGGGCAGCGTGCCATTCTGACCGGGGAATTTCGAGCGCCGCGACCGAGTCGGCCTCAACCTTGTCAAAACGCCGGGTGAAGCCCAGCAGGGCCTGGTCGCCATGTTCGTGCACCTGCCGCAAGATGTCGGCGGTTGCGCGTTCGATGGATTCGTCTTGCGAGGCATCGAAGGCCAGCAACTGGCGCAGCGTGGCTGCGAAGTTTTCTGAGGCGGAACTAAGGCGTTTGATGGACAACATGGTGACCCTGACAGCAAAGATTAAGCTAATACTATGACAAAAAAGGACAATGGGGTCAAAGCGGCGGGCGGCAGGCCGGCCCGCTGCGGCTGAAAAGCGTGGTTTATTTGCCGGCCGAGGCGTGGGCAAAGGCGTCGATAAGCGGTTGCAGCTGGGCAGCCCGGGTTTTTAGCGAGGCCTGGTTGACAATCAGGCGCGATGAAATATCAACAATATCTTCAACGGAAACCAGGTTGTTGGCCTTCAGGGTGCCGCCGGTGGAGACCAGGTCGACAATGGCGTCAGCCAGCCCCACCAGGGGTGCCAGCTCCATTGAGCCATACAGCTTGATGATGTCGACGTGAACACCCTTGCGCCCGAAGTGTTCGCGGGCAGCCTGTACATACTTGGTGGCCACACGCAGGCGTGAACCCTGGGCGACAGCAGCCTGGTAGTCGAACCCCTGGCGCACCGCCACGCACAGGCGGCATTTGGCAATGTTCAGGTCGATGGGCTGGTACAGCCCGCCGGGGTGCTGGGCGGCATGTTCGAACAGGACGTCTTTGCCGGCAATGCCAAAGTCGGCCGCACCGTATTGCACATAGGTGGGTACGTCAGAGGCGCGCACGATGATCAGGCGCAGCCCCGGGTCGCTGGTGGGCAGGATCAGCTTGCGTGACGATTCGGGGTTTTCAGTGACCTGAACCCCGGCTGCTTCGAGCAGGGGCAGGGTTTCTTCGAAGATCCGGCCTTTTGACAAGGCGAGGGTAAGTGGGGCAGAGGCCGTGCTCATGCGGGGTCCTGTTTGATGCGTTGGATGTCGGCGCCAATAGTGCGCAGTTTAACTTCCATGTGTTCGTAACCGCGATCAAGGTGGTAAATGCGTTCGATGGTGGTTTGCCCGCTGGCAGCCAGGCCGGCAATGACCAGGCTGGCCGATGCACGCAGGTCGGTGGCCATGACCGTGGCACCCGACAGTTCGGGTATGCCCTTGACCACGGCAGTGTGGCCGTCGATATCGATGTTTGCCCCCATGCGACGCAATTCCTGTACGTGCATGAAACGGTTTTCGAAGATATTTTCGACAATGACTGCGGTGCCGTCGGCAATGGTATTCAGGGCCATCAGCTGGGCCTGCATGTCGGTGGGGAAGGCCGGGTATTCGTAGGTACGAAAGCCCACCGCTTTAGGGCGCTGGTTCATGTGGCCGCGAATCCAGTCGGGGCCACATTCGATGCCGACGCCGGCTTCGTGCAGTTTGTCGAGCACGGCACCCATGGTGTCGGGGGCCGCGTTGCGCAGCATGATGTCGCCGCCGGCGGCACCGACAGCGCACAGAAAGGTGCCGGCCTCGATGCGGTCGGCCACGATGCAGTGTTCGGCCCCATGCAGACGCTCAACGCCGTCAATAACGATGCGGTCGGTGCCGTGACCCTGGATGCGTGCCCCCATTTTGATGAGCAGTTCGGCCAGGTCGGTGATTTCGGGTTCGCGCGCGGCGTTTTCCAGGATGGTGCGGCCTTCGGCCAGGGCAGCTGCCATGAGCAGGTTTTCGGTGCCGGTTACCGTGACCATGTCGGTACGGATGGTGGTGCCTTTAAGGCGTTTGGCGCGGGCAATGACAAAGCCGTGCTCGATACGGATATCGGCACCCATGGCGGTAAGGCCCTTGATGTGCTGGTCGACCGGACGCTGGCCGATGGCGCAACCGCCAGGCAGGCTGACGCGAGCTTCACCGAAGCGGGCCAGCAGCGGGCCCAGCACCAGGATGGACGCACGCATGGTCTTGACCAGTTCGTAGGGCGCTTCAAGGCTGGTGACATTAGCCGCATTCAGGGTCAGTTCGGCCGGGTTGCCCCATTGGTTTTGCACGCCCATTTGCGCCAGCAGTTTCAGCGTGGTGCTGATGTCTTTGAGCGACGGTACATTTGTCAGGGCAAGTGTGTCGGCGGTAAGCAGGCTGGCACACAGAATGGGCAGGGCGGCATTTTTTGCGCCCGAGATGACCACGTCGCCGTGCAGGCGGTTGCCGCCCGTAATAATCAGTTTATCCATTCGGGTTGGCGGTGTATTCGGCGGGTGTCAGGGTGCGCATGGACAGCGCGTGGATTTCGGCTTTCATGCGGTCGCCCAGGGCTTTGTAAACCAGCTGGTGGCGTGCGACAAGACGCTTGCCTTCGAAGGCAGGGCTGACAATGATGGCTTCAAAGTGTGAGCCGTCGCCCTCGACTTCGATGTGGTCACAGGGCAGGTTGTCGCTGATGTATTGGCGTACTTCGTGTGGGGTAGGCAGCATGATGTTTAGTTCCGCAGTTTGTAGCCACTGGCCAGCAGGCGCAAGGTATACCAGGCCAGTACGGCAAAGACACCGGCCACAACGGCCAGGCTGGTCCAGGGCGAGACGTCTGATACCGAGAAAAACCCGTACCGGAAGCCGTCAATGGTGTAGAAAATAGGATTGTAGTGCGATACGGTTTGCCAGAAGGGTGACAGGCTGTGAATCGAGTAGAACACCCCCGACAAAAACGTGGCTGGCAAAATCAGGAAGTTCTGGAAGGCAGCCAGCTGGTCGAACTTTTCGGACCAGAGCCCGGCAATGATGCCCAGCGTGCCCATGATGCCGCACGACAATATGGCAAATACCAGCACCCAGCCCAGGTTTGCGGGCACCAGCGGGATGAACAGCATCGCGACCAGCCAGACGCAGATACCCACGGCCAGCCCGCGGAAAATGGCGGCAATCAGGTAGGCCGCGAAAAACTCGCGGTGCGAGATGGGGGGCAGCAGTACAAAGACCAGGTTGCCGGTGATTCGGCTTTGAATCAGTGATGACGAGGGGTTGGCAAATGCATTTTGCAGCATGCTCATCATCATCAGGCCCGGAATCAGGAATGCCGTATAGGGCAGCGTTTCGTATACCTGGACCCGCCCTTCAAGCACATGGGCAAACACCAGCAGGTACAGCAGTGCCGTCAGCACCGGTGCGGCCACGGTCTGGAAACCGACCTTCCAGAACCGCATGAGCTCTTTCCAGACCAGGGTCGGGAAACCGGAGCCGAGGTCCTGGCGGGGTTTGAGAATTGGCGTTGTCATAGGGCCCCCGTCGTGTCGTCGGTATTCATGATGCGAACAAAGGCATCTTCCAGGTCACTGCCGCCAAAGCGGGCCAGCAGGCCCTGGGTTGTGTCAAGCGCGACGATGCGGCCGCGTTTGAGCATGGCGATGCGGCCGCACAAGGCTTCGGCTTCTTCCAGGTAGTGGGTGGTCAGCAAAATGGTGTGACCTTCTTTGTTCAGGCGCGAGATGAATTCCCACAACGAGCGGCGCAGATCGACGTCAACCCCGGCCGTTGGTTCGTCAAGAATAATGACGGGGGGACGATGGACCAGGGCCTGGGCCACAAGTACCCGGCGCTTCATGCCGCCAGACAGGGCGCGCATGTTGTTGTTGGCCTTGTCGGACAGCCCCAGGTTGTGCAGGATTTCATCGATCCAGTCGTCGTTTTTGTGCAGGCCAAAGTAGCCTGATTGCAGCCGGAGGGTTTCGCGTACCGTGAAGAAGGGGTCGTAGACCAGTTCTTGTGGCACAACACCCAGTGAACGGCGGGCTTCTTTGTAATTGCGCACGACATCGTGGCCGCAGACTGTTGCGGTGCCCGAGGTGGCATGTGAGAGCCCCGACAGCACCGAAATCATGGTGGTTTTGCCGGCCCCGTTGGGGCCCAGCAGGCCGAAAAATTCGCCGGGTTCAACCGACAGGCTGACGTCGTTCAGGGCCTGGAAGCCCTGGCGCCTGGCGCCGCCACCCAGCAGGTCGCGCAGGCCGCGACGGCGTGGCAGGTAGATTTTTGAGACGTGATCGAGAGCAAGAGCAGACATGAGACACAAAAAAGTGATGGGGCCCGAAGGCCCCGTGGCTTAACGCTGGTTAGCGTTGGTTTCGGTCATTCAGGGCCTTGATGAGCCCGTCAATGCCGGTTTGCGCGATTTGTTGCGCAAACTGGTTGCGGTAATTCTGGATAAGCCAGATACCTTCAACGTTGAGGTCGTAGATACGCCAGCCATCGGCAACATTTTCAAGACGATAGTCTACGCCAATGGCAGGACCATTGCTGCGCGACATGCTGGTGCGTACGACGGCGTCATCGGCTTGCGGGTCGCCGCGAAACGGCAGCGGCGTAACCGCCGAAACATTATCGGCCTGGCGAAGCGCACCGCTGTAGGTGCGTACCAGCGTGTTCTTGAACGCGTCGACCAGGTCTTTTTGTTGCTGGGTGGTTGCCTGGCGCCAGTAGCGGCCAGCGGCCAGACGTGTGGTTTTTTCAAAATCAACGTAGGGCAAGATGTACTGGTTGATCAGTTCGTTGATGCGCTCGATGTTGCCATTTTTGGCTTCGGGTTCTTTTTTCAGGGCCTGAAGGGCGTTGTTGGCCACCACCTGCACGAAATCGTTGGGGTGGGCCTTGGTGTCAACAGGTTGCTGTGCGCTTGCCGGGGCGATGTTCAGCAGCAGGCCCGCACCCAGCAAGGTGGTCAGTGCCAGGCTGCGGATCTGTTTGTGTGCAAACGCTAAAAACGTGTACATGGATACTTCCTTGGAGGGCGTGCAGAGAGCCGGTAAGTTGTTGGTTACTGACCGGCGGGTTGTGCCGGTGTGGCAGAGGGGGCAGGTTCGTCGTCGATGCTGTAGTCGGGGACGGACAGACCTTGATCATCGGTGGGCAAGCCGCGGCTGGTGGTGTGGCCAGTATTGGCATGACGGCCCTCAACCAGTGCCTGGCGGCGCTGGATGTAGGCGTCGCGGATGAAACTGTAGCGGTCAAGCGCAATTTCGTCGACCATGCGATCGGCGGGCAGCAGGCCGGCACGCAAATCGACAATGGCCAGCGCCAGAATGCTGTTGCGCAGGGGGATGTTATCGATTTCGAAAATGGGCGCGTAAGGCGGCGAAATGTCGATGGCGAACCAGGCGGCCGTGCTGATGCCGTCACGCACCGAGCTGGAGCCCAGGAACGGCAGGATGAGATAGGGGCCTGAATCAAAGCCCCAGACACCCAGCGTTACGCCAAAGTCGTTGATGATGCGTTGCGAACCGTTCATTGAGGCCACGTCGATGCAGCCACCCAGACCCATGGTGCTGTTGAACAGAACGCGGCCAAACATGTTGATGCCGTCGTGGGCGCGGCCCTGCAAAAAGCTGTTGAATGATGACCAGACGTCTTGCAGGTTGTTGAAAATGCCGGCAACGCAGGTACGGGCCGGCTTGGGTACGACGGTTTCGTAGCCGGTGGCAATGGGCTTGAGCAGGGCGCGGTCAACGGTGTCGTTGAACGCATACATGCTGCGGTTGTAACTTTCGAAAGGGTCTTGCGCAACCGGATTGGTGACGTTGGCGCAACCCGCAATGACCGCGCTTAAGGCCAGCACGGGAACAATCTTGCCCAGACGATGACGGGAAATTTTTTTGAAGATGTTTTTCATGGTGGGTGCTTTCGTATGTGTTGCGCCGCTTGCCTTCAGGCAGACAGGGGTTGGGCAAAAGTGGCAGGCCTGCGTTCGGGATTATGGCGTTGCCGCCTGGGGTTCTGGTCAGGGCGATGCCGGGGAAGCGGTGTCTGCGCTGCCTTTGTCACTGGCTGAACTATACAAAAATTTGCTGATTAATTCTTCAAGAACAACCGCGCTTTGGGTGTACTGAATGGTGCTGCCGCTGGCCAGCATTTTTTCTTCGCCGCCAGGCGTCAGGCCAATGTATTGCTCGCCCAGCAGACCAGACGTCAGGATGGATGCCGAGCTGTCGGTGGGGAATTCAAACTGCGACTCGATGTCGAGAGTAACCACGGCCTGGTAGCGTTCGTTGTCGAAAGACAGCGCGGCAACACGGCCGACAACAACCCCGCTGCTTTTGACCGGTGCACGCACCTTGAGGCCGCCCAGGTTGTCGAAGTGGGCCTGAACCTTGTAGGTGGGTGCAAACGAGAATGAGCTGAGGTTTCCGGCGCGCAGGGCCAGAAATACCAGGGCAATGATGCCCAGCAACACAAAGAGACCTACCCAGAAGTCGGTTTTGTCACGCGTCATGATGATTCCGTTAAGTGCTGAACATGAGGGCGGTAAGCAGGAAGTCGAGGCCAAGAACCACAAGGGCGCCGCTGACCACCGTGCGGGTGGTGGCGCGAGCGACGCCTTCGGGGGTGGCTTTGGCTGTCCAGCCCTCGTACAAGGCGATCAGGGTGACCGCGATGCCAAAAATAATGCTTTTTATAACGCCGTTGGCGACATCTTTGAAGACGTCAACACCGTCTTGCATTTGGGACCAGAAGGCGCCCGGGTCAATGCCGATAAGCAGCACGCCAACCACCCAGCCGCCGATGATGCCGACCATGGAAAAAACAGCGGCCAGCACAGGCATGGCAATGACGCCACCCCAGAACCGTGGCACCAGAACCCGGCGGATGGGGTCAACAGCCATGACCTCCATGGCAGCCAGCTGTTCGCCGGCTTTCATGAGACCGATTTCGGCGGTAAGCGATGTACCCGCACGACCGGCAAACAGCAGGGCGGTAACCACAGGCCCCAGTTCACGGGTAAGCGACAGGGCGACCAGCAGGCCGAGCGCTTCTTCGGAGCCGAAGCGGTTCAGGGTGTAATAGCCTTGCAGGCCCAGCACGAAACCGACGAACAGCCCGGAAACGGCAATGATGAGCAGCGAATAGTTACCAATGAAGTGCACTTGCTGCGACACCAGGCCCGGGCGTTTCAGGGCGCTGCCGCTGCGCGCAAGGATGGCAACCAGCAAACGTGTGACAGCGCCAAGGCTGAGGATGGTTTCGCGGACGTGCCGGCCGATGCCCCGAATGAGTGCCAGCGGATTCATGGGCGTTTCCCCTGTTGATCGAGCCACTTCTGGAAGGCCGGTGTTTCGGGGTAGTGAAACGCAATCGGGCCGTCGGGCTGGCCTTTCAGGAATTGCACAATGTAGGGGTCGGTTGATTCGTACATTTGCTCGGGTGAACCGCTTGCCAGCAGTTTGCCCTGGCCCACAATGTAGACCTGGTCGGCAATGGCGAAGGAATCAGCGACGTCGTGGGTAATGATGATGGATGCGCAATTGAGGCGGTCGGTGAGGTCGCGGATGAGGCGTGCCGTGATGCCCAGCGAGATGGGGTCGAGCCCGGCAAAAGGCTCGTCGTAAAGAATGAGTTCGGGTTCAAGCACAATGGCGCGCGCCAGGGCAACGCGCCGGGCCATGCCCCCCGAAATTTCGGAAATGCGCAGGTGCGCCGCAGCACGAAGGCCAACGGCGTTGAGCTTGTCGAGCACTTTTTCAATGACTTCGGCTTCGGGCAGGTGCTGGTGCTCGCGTAGCGGAAAAGCGACGTTTTCGAAAACGTTCAGGTCGGTGAACAGGGCGCCTTGCTGAAACAGTACACCCATGCGCTGACGCAGTTTTTGCAGCTGCGGGTGGGTAAGGCTGGACAGGTCTTGCCCGAACGCGAATATGGTGCCTTTTTGTGCAAAGATCTGGCCGGTGGCCGCGCGCAGCAAGGTGGTCTTGCCCGAGCCCGACCCGCCCATCATGGCAACGACCTGACCCCGACATACACGGATGTCGATGTTTTTCAGGACGGTGAAGTCGCCATAGCCAAGGGCAACACCGTTGAATCGCAAGAGTTCGCCAGCGTCTGGCGCAACATTGGAAGCCATAGACCGTTCAAAAAAGGTTAACTGCCAATTGTAGCTGATGATGTGACATCGGCTACGCCGAATGACGTAGCCGATGTTGCCCTGACCCGTAAACCGTATCTGGGTTCAGGGTTTGATCCGGGCCCTGTTGTGGGTGGGCTTCAGGTTGGGGCAGCAGGTTTGTGTCAGCGCGGCAGGGCCGTGGCCCCCATCAGGAACTCGTCGACGACGCGTGCGCACTGGCGGCCTTCGCGGATGGCCCATACGACCAGGGATTGTCCACGACGCATGTCGCCGGCAGCAAAGACTTTGTTGACGCTGGTGGCGTAGGTTTCGGTGTCGGCACGGGCATTGCCACGGTTGTCGGTGTCGACGCCAAACGCTTTGAGCATGGTTTGTACGGGTGACACAAACCCCATGGCCAACAAGACCAGGTCGGCAGGCAGTTCGAATTGCGAGCCTTCGACTTCGCGCATTTTCATCTGGCCGGTGGCCTTGTCTTTGAACCACTCGACGCGTACGGCAACCAGCTTTTCAACCTTGCCGCCTTTGCCTTCGAACGTTTTGGTCGATACGGCCCAGTCGCGCTGGCACCCTTCTTCCTGCGACGACGAGGTGCGCAGCTTGAGGGGCCAGTAAGGCCAGACAACGGCCTTGTCTTCGGCTTCGGGCGGGCGTGGCATCAGTTCGAACTGGGTGACCGAGGCAGCGCCCTGGCGGTTGCTGGTGCCCACGCAGTCGGAGCCGGTGTCGCCACCGCCAATGACGATGACATGCTTGCCTTTGGCCGAAATGGGCTTGGCAATGCGGTCGCCGGCATTGGCTTTGTTTTGCTGCGCCAGGAATTCCATGGCGAAGTGAACGCCTTTGAGCTCGCGGCCCGGCACCGGCAGGTCGCGCGGGGTTTCTGACCCGCCGGACAGGACGATGGCATCGAACTCTTCGTGCAGCGACGCGGGGGTACGCACGGTCAGGCCTTCTTCGGCATCGGTCTCGTTGCCCACGTAGGTGGAGGTCAGGAATTCGATGCCTTCGGCCTCAAGCTGGGCCAGGCGGCGGTCAATGGTGGTCTTTTCAAGCTTGAAGTCGGGAATGCCGTAACGCAGCAAGCCACCAACACGGTTGTTTTTTTCGAAGACCGTGACCGAGTGACCGGCGCGTGCCAGTTGCTGGGCACAGGCCAGCCCGGCGGGGCCCGAGCCAACCACGGCGACCTTCTTGCCCGTTTTGCGGGTGGGTGGTTGCGGGGTAACCCAGCCTTCTTGCCAGCCCTTGTCGATAATGGCGTGTTCGATAGACTTGATGCCTACCGGGTCATTGTTGATGTTCAGGGTGCAGGCGGCCTCGCAGGGGGCGGGGCAGATGCGGCCGGTGAACTCGGGGAAGTTGTTGGTGGAATGAAGGACCTTGAGTGCCTTTTCCCAGTTCTGGTGGTACACCAGATCATTCCAGTCGGGGATGATGTTGTTGACCGGGCAGCCGTTGTTGCAGAACGGGATGCCGCAGTCCATGCAGCGTGCGCCCTGCTGTTTGGCTTGTTCGTCGGTAAGGGTGACGACGAATTCCTTCCAGTGCTTCAGGCGCTCGGCCGGAGCTTCGTACGATTCGTCGACGCGTTCAAATTCAAGAAAACCAGTAATTTTGCCCATTGTCTTGTCCTCAGGCAGCAATTTGTTCGGGGTTCGCGGCTTGCCACAGTTCTTTCAGCGCACGGCGATACTCTTTTGGCATGACCTTCACGAAATTGCCGCGTGCCCGTGACCAGTCGCTGATCAGGTCGCGCGACAGGAAGCTGCCGGTGTAGCGGTAGTGGCTTTCAATGAGGCGGCGCAAAATGGTGTCATCGGTTTCGCGTTCGCCGCCACGGGTCTGGCTGTGCCAAATTTCGATCTGGCCGGCTTCGGCCTGTTCGGCATGCGGCAACACCGGTTCGAGGTCAACCATGGCCAGGTTGCAGCGCTTGGCAAACGATCGGTCAGGGTCGTAGACGTAGGCCACACCACCCGACATGCCGGCACCGAAGTTGCGGCCGGTTTCGCCCAGTACGACGACAGTGCCGCCGGTCATGTATTCGCAACCGTGGTCGCCGGTGCCTTCGACAACCGCCGCCGCACCCGAGTTGCGCACGGCAAAACGTTCGCCGGCCACGCCATTGAAGTAGGCCTCGCCGGCCAGGGCACCATACAGCACGGTGTTGCCCGCAATGATGTGATCGGGCCCCATGCCGCGGAAGTCGTTGGGTGAGCGCACGATAATGCGACCGCCCGACAGGCCTTTGCCGACGTAATCGTTGCCTTCGCCCACCAGGTCGAGGGTGATGCCGTGGGCCAGGAACGCGCCGAAGCTTTGGCCTGCGGTGCCATTGCACTGGATGTGAATGGTGTCGTCGGGCAGGCCGTCGTGACCGTATTTGGCGGCCACCATGCCGGAAAGCATGGCGCCGACGGTACGGTTACGGTTGCGCACCGGGGTGATGAACGAGACTTTTTCGCCTTTTTCGAGAGCGGGTTTGGCGCGTTCGATGAGCAGGTGATCAAGCGCCTTGTCGAGGCCGTGATCTTGCGATTCGGTGTGGTACAGGGGCTGTGTTGATGCGACCTGATGGAATACTTTCGAGAAATCGAGGCCTTTGGCTTTCCAGTGTTCGATGGCAGCGTTGGTGTTGAGCAGATCGGCGCGGCCAACCAGTTCGTCGAAGGTGCGGATGCCCATCTGGGCCATGATTTCGCGCACTTCTTCAGCCACGAAGAAGAAGTAGTTGACGACGTGCTCGGGCTTGCCCGAGAACTTCTTGCGCAGGACCGGGTCTTGAGTGGCGACGCCGACCGGGCAGGTGTTCAGGTGGCATTTGCGCATCATGATGCAGCCTTCAACAACCAGCGGTGCGGTGGCAAAGCCGAATTCATCGGCACCCAGCAGGGCGCCGATGACCACGTCGCGGCCGGTTTTCATCTGACCGTCGGCCTGAACGCGAATGCGTGAGCGCAGATTGTTGAGTACCAGGGTTTGCTGGGTTTCGGCCAGGCCGAGTTCCCAGGGTGATCCGGCATGCTTGATGGATGACAGGGGCGAGGCGCCGGTGCCGCCATCGTGGCCGGCGATGACGACGTGATCGGCCTTGGCTTTTGACACGCCGGTGGCGATGGTGCCGACACCCACTTCAGACACCAGCTTGACCGAGATGGATGCTGTTGGGTTGACGTTTTTCAGGTCGTGAATGAGCTGGGCCAGGTCTTCGATGGAGTAGATGTCGTGGTGCGGTGGTGGCGAAATGAGGCCGACGCCGGGCACCGAAAAACGCAGCTTGGCAATGTATTCAGACACTTTGTGGCCGGGTAGCTGGCCACCTTCGCCAGGTTTGGCACCCTGGGCCATTTTGATCTGGATCTGGTCGGCGCTGGTCAGGTATTCGGCGCTGACACCAAAGCGCCCGGATGCCACTTGCTTGATGCGCGAGCGCAGAGAGTCACCCGCAGCCAGGGGGATGTCGGCTTCGATCAGGTCTTTGCCCAGGAAGGATGCCAGGGTATCGCCCTTTTTGATGGGGCTTTTGCCGGTTTTCATTTCGGCGCGGTAGCGCAGCTGATCTTCACCGCCTTCGCCCGTGTTTGACTTGCCGCCAATACGATTCATGGCCACGGCCAGTACGGCGTGGGCTTCGGTGGAGATTGAACCCAGTGACATGGCGCCGGTAGCGAACCGCTTGACGATTTTTTTGGCAGGCTCGACGTCTGACAGCGCGATGGCCCTGGCCGGATCGAGTTTGAATTCGAACAGGCCGCGCAGGGTCATGTGGCGACGCGACTGGTCGTTGATAAGCTGGGCGTACTCTTTATAGGTGTTGTAGTTGTTGGTGCGTGTGGAGTGCTGCAGTTTGGCGATAGAGTCGGGGTTCCACATGTGCTCTTCGCCCCGGATTCGGAAGGCATAGTCGCCACCGGCATCAAGGTCGTTGGCCAGGACCGGGTCGTCGCTGAAGGCGGCCTTGTGCAGGCGCAGGGACTCTTCTGCGACTTCGAAAATGCCGATGCCCTCGATGTTGCTTGGGGTGCCGAAGAAGTATTTGTTGACCAGGGCCGAGCTGAGACCCACGGCTTCGAAAATTTGTGCGCCGCAGTACGACATGTACGTGGAAATGCCCATTTTGGACATGACCTTGTTCAGGCCTTTGCCGATGGCCTTGATGTAGTTTTTGGTGACTTTTTCGGCGTCGCCCAGGGTGGCCAGGGTTTCCAGGGCCAGGTAGGGGTGAACGGCTTCGGCACCGTAACCGGCCAGCAGGGCAAAGTGGTGTACTTCGCGCACGGAACCGCTTTCGACGACCAGGCCGGCGTTGGTGCGCAGGCCCTCGCGAATAAGGTGCTGGTGGATGGCCGATGTGGCCAGCAGCGCCGGGATGGCGACGTGTTCGGCGTTGACGTTGCGGTCGGTGATGATCAGGATGTTGTAGCCGCTGCGAACCGCGTCGGCCGCGGTGGCGCACAGTGATGCGACGCAGGCCTCAATGCCTTCGGCACCCCATTCAACCGGATAGGTGATGTCAAGCTCAAGGCTGCGGAACTTGCCGGATGTGATTTTTTCGATGTTGCGGATTTGTTCAATGGCCGCAAAGTCGAGCACCGGCTGGCTGACTTCAAGGCGCAGCGGCGGGTTGACGTTGTTGATGTCAAGCAAATTGGGCTTGGGCCCGATAAACGACACCAGCGACATGACCAGCTGTTCGCGGATGGGGTCGATGGGCGGGTTGGTGACCTGCGCAAACAACTGGCGGAAGTAGTTGTAGAACGGCTTGGGGCGGTTCGACAGCACGGCCAGCGGGGCGTCATTACCCATGGAACCCGTGCCTTCCTCGCCGTTTTCAGCCATAGGCTGCAAGACGAACTTGATGTCTTCTTGCGTGTAGCCAAAAGCTTGCTGGCGGTCGAGCAGCGAGGTGCCCGTGGGCCTGGTTTCGCTGAACTTGGGGGCGGGCAAGGATTCGAGCTTGACGCGCAGGCGTTCGATCCATTGGCGGTAGGGGCGCGAGTTGGCCAGGCGTGACTTGATTTCGTCGTCGCCGATGATGCGGCCCTGTTCAAGATCGATCAGGAACATTTTGCCAGGCTGCAGGCGCCATTTCTTGACGATGCGGTGTTCGGGGATGCTGAGCGTGCCGGATTCTGAGGCGAGGACGACCAGGTCGTCGTCGGTGACCAGATAACGGGCGGGGCGCAGGCCGTTGCGGTCGAGCAGGGCGCCGATTTGACGGCCATCGGTGAAAGCCATGGCGGCCGGGCCGTCCCAGGGTTCCATCATGGCGGCGTGGTATTCGTAGAACGCGCGGCGGCTTTCGTCCATGTCGGCATGCTGTTCCCAGGCTTCGGGAATCATCATCATCATGGCGTGGGCCAGCGAATAGCCGGACATGACCAGCAGTTCGAGGCAGTTGTCGAAGGTGGCCGTGTCGGACTGGCCTTCGTAGACGATGGGGTAGAGTTTTTTAAGATCGTCGCCCAAAACGGCCGATTGCATGACACCTTCGCGGGCACGCAGCCAGTTGAAGTTGCCCTTGACCGTGTTGATTTCGCCGTTGTGGGCGATCATGCGGTAAGGGTGGGCCAGCGGCCAGGCGGGGAACGTGTTGGTAGAGAAGCGCTGGTGTACCAGCGACAGGGCGGATACGGCACGGGTGTCGGCCAGGTCGCGGTAGTAGATGCCGACCTGGTTGGCCAGCAGCAGGCCTTTGTACACCACGGTGCGCACCGAGATTGACGGTACGAAATATTCTTGGCCGTGCGCCAGCTTCATGCGGTTGATGGCGTGGCTGGCAGTTTTGCGAATGACGTACAGTTTACGTTCCAGGGCATCGGGCACCATGATGTCGGGGCCGCGACCAATGAACAACTGGCGGATAAGGGGTTCAACAGCACGTACCGTAGGCGACATGGGCATGTCGGTGTCTACCGGTACGTCGCGCCAGCCCAGCACGACCTGGCCTTCGTCGCGCACCGCGCGTTCAAGTTCTTTCTGGCAGGCCAGGCGCGAGGCGGTTTCTTTGGGCAGAAACACCATGGCAACGCCGTATTCGCCGGGTGGCGGCAGGGTGATGCCCTGCGCGGCCATTTCGTCGCGATACAGTGCGTCGGGGATCTGGATAAGTATGCCGGCCCCGTCACCCATCAGTTCGTCGGCGCCCACGGCGCCGCGATGATCAAGGTTTTCAAGGATTTTCAGGCCTTGCTGGATGATGGCATGACTTTTTTTGCCCTTGATGTGGGCGACAAAGCCGACACCGCAGGCATCGTGTTCGTTTTGAGGGTTGTACAACCCTTGGGCCTTGGGCAGGCCGATGCGGCTGGCATCGATGGCCACTTCGGGTACGGCCGGCTGGGCAAGCTGATTTGACATGTAGGGGGCTCCTGAGAGGGTGCGCTGCAATGGCTGGCAATGCGCCCGACCAGGGCGCGCGCATGAACCGTGACGGACATTAAAGTAAACGCATCGACGTTCGCGCGCAAGCCTTTTTAATTGGGGTCTGTCCCTAATTTTATGTATTTTATCGTTTATTATTAATAAATGGGGACGAGCTTAGGTCATTGAAATTAAGGGACAAATAAAAATTTTTATGTAATTTAATTGAGGCTTAAATGGGGACGGACTAAAGTCAAATAAAGCAAAAAATGAGATCCAGTGACTGTTTTTTGCTTGTTTTCAGTTTTCGCTTGCGCTGTTGGGGCTTTTGCGCGGGCGGCCACGCGGCGCGGGGGTGACACGGCGGGTGGCGTGGGCGCCGATGGCGTGCAGGAAGTGTTCGTCGCCCAAGGCCCACTGACCGAACAGGGCCGCTTCCAGGCGCTGGCGCTGGCTGGTGTCCAGCCCGTGGGCCAGGCGTTTTCGATACGCCGACTGGCGGTCAAACGGGGTGTTACCCAGTTGCCAGTAATCGGGGTGGTCGTTGGCCCATGTGTGGGGTTTGAGATTCAGCCCGGTGTGATAACAGGCAGATGACCAGGGCCAGGATTCGGCCTGTTCGACATGCCCGTGTTGTACAGGCAGGGTATCGAGCCAGACCAGGGCCGGCAATACCCAGTGTTCAGGCTGAAGCAGGGCGCTGCGGTAGCGGCCTTCGAAAACGCGACCTGACGACAGGCGGGTGGCGATGCGACGGCCAATGGCTTGCATCAGGCGTGCCATACCGGTGCGGGACGAGGGCGTGGCCAGTAACACCATGCGGTCGTAAAGCAAGGCCCAGCCATGCACATTGACCTGGTGCTCGTGTGCGCATTCGCGCAGCCAGGCGGCCAACTGGTTCAGCGGTTCGACAGGGCTTGGGTCGGAAAGTTGTGCCAGTGGTTCAATGAACCGGGCCTGGATCAATTGAGGGATGTCGGGGACGTACAGACGGGCGAGGCGGGCCATGAAATATGAGTAATGTGTTTGGCGAGGCGTTTCGGGGTTTGACGTGCCGGTCTGCCAGCTTATTGCATAATAAGAGGCTGCGCAATTTGCCGGGCCTTGTGCCATGGCAACAGCCCGATTGCGCCCGAAACATCAAGGCGGCGGTTCTTCACGAAAACTGGGCCGCGCGTCTTTAACTAACCACATCAGGAGCCCGTATGAAAACAAGAGCAGCCGTCGCCTGGAAAGCAGGTGCGCCGTTAACCATCGAAACTGTCGATCTGGCCGGCCCCAAAGAGGGCGAGGTCCTGGTTGAAATCAAGGCGACAGGTATTTGTCACACCGATTACTACACGTTGTCGGGTGCCGACCCTGAAGGCTTGTTCCCGGCGATTCTGGGGCATGAGGGCGCCGGTGTGGTGGTTGATGTTGGCCCCGGCGTGAAATCGCTGAAAGCGGGCGATCACGTCATTCCGCTGTATACCCCCGAATGCCGTCAGTGCAAGTCGTGCCTGTCGCGAAAAACCAACTTGTGTACCGCCATTCGCGGGACGCAAGGCAAGGGGGTGATGCCCGATGGCACGTCACGCTTCACTATTGATGGCAAGCCGGTGTACCACTATATGGGTACGTCCACGTTTGCAAATCACATTGTCGTGCCGGAAATCGCGTTGGCCAAAATCCGCGACGACGCGCCGTTTGACAAGGTGTGCTACATCGGTTGCGGTGTGACCACGGGCATTGGTGCGGTGCTGTTTACCGCGAAGGTTGAGGCCGGGGCAAATGTGGTGGTGTTCGGCCTGGGCGGTATCGGTCTGAACGTGATCCAGGGTGCCAAAATGGTGGGCGCCGACAAAATTATCGGTGTTGACCTGAACCCCGAGCGCGAGGCCATGGCCCGCAAATTCGGCATGACGCACTTCGTTAACCCGAACGAGGTGGAAAACGTCGTTGACCACATCATTCAGCTGACTGACGGCGGTGCCGACTATTCGTTCGAGTGTAT
>JBAYOZ010000016.1:0-17389 GCA_041677965.1 Pusillimonas sp. | reverse complement strand
TTTTTAACAAGGCCTTATGCTTATAACCAACAGGCATTTGACGTTGTAAATAAAACTATAAATAAAGTGTACACACTGTTTATATGCTGGTAAACCCCATTATATGCTAAGCTTGTTGCGAATCATTGCTATTTACAAACGCGTTATAACCACTCTGGAGTTTCAAATGCGTCAATCCCGTTCATTTCTTCCCGGCCTGCGCTCGGTTGTTGCAACAGGCCTGTTTGCCATAGCCGGCCTCACCAGCGCGGCCGAGGTCAACCTGTACACCACACGTGAACCAGGACTGATCCAACCCATCCTCGAGGCCTTCAAGAAAGACACGGGTATTGATGTCAATACGGTATTTGTCAAAGACGGTTTGCTCGAACGAGTTCGTGCCGAGGGCGAAAAATCACCAGCCGATATCCTGATGGTGGTTGATATTGGGAACCTGATCGACCTCGCCCAGGGCGGCGTGACCCAGGCAGCACCCTCTGCGACCCTGGCCGACGTGATTCCCGCCAATCTGCGCGACCCGGAAAATCACTGGTACGCCCTGTCGTTGCGTGATCGAGTCGCTTACGTGGCCAACGAACTGGATGTCAATACCCTGACCTACGAAGACTTCGCCGACCCGAAGTATAAAGGCAAGGTGTGCATCCGCTCCGGGCAGCACCCTTACAATACCGGGCTGATCGCTGCCATGATTGCCCACAACGGCGAGGCAGCGACCGAAACATGGCTCAAGGGCGTAAAGGCCAACCTGGCACGCAAAGCGGCCGGTGGTGACCGCGATGTGGCGCGCGACATTCTCGGCGGAATTTGTGACCTGGGTATTGCAAACGCGTATTATGTGGGTCGCATGAAAAATGCCGAGCCTGGCAGCGACAACTACAAATGGGGTCAGGCCATCAAGGTGGTTCGCCCCACGTTTGCAGCAGATAAAAGCAAGGGAACGCACGTCAATGTATCCGGCGCAGCCGTTGCAAAGCATGCCCCCAACAAGGAACAGGCCGTTCAGTTGCTAGAATATCTGGTTTCCGAAAAGGCGCAGCAAATGTACGCAAACGCCAATTACGAATACCCGGTCCGCGCCGGGGTTAAACTTGACCCTGTCGTAGAAAGTTTTGGGGCGCTGGTCGTTGACCCGTTGCCACTGGCCGAAATCGCCAAATATCGCCAGCAAGCCAGCAAGCTGGTTGACAAGGTAGGTTTCGATCAATAATTACTAACCATCGCCGGGCTGCGTACCCCTGGGTGCGCAGCCTGTTTTTTGCAGGAAGCCAAGCGCTTGCAGTTGCGTCAATTGTTCTGGAGTTCTGATACCGGCTGGCGGCTTGGCGCGTTACTGATTGCGCTGTGCGTCGTTACGCCCGTGGTTACATTGGGCTGGCTGGCTTTTCAGGGGTCGGTTGACCACTGGACGCATCTGCTCGACTACGTCATTCCTGCCGCCTTCCTGAACACGGTATTGCTGCTGTTGGGTGTGGGCACCCTGGTAACCTGCATGGGCACTGGCGCGGCCTGGCTGGTAACGGCATTTACATTCCCCTCGCAACGTATCTTGTCCTGGGCACTGCTGCTGCCACTGGCAGTCCCCACTTACATTGTAGCGTTTGCCTACCTTGACATTCTTCACCCTATCGGACCGTTTCAATCCTTTATCCGCGACATTCTCGGCTACAGCAGCCCGCGCGAATTCCGTTTGCCCGATATTCGCGGCTTGCCCGGTGCTGTTTTTTTACTGGGTTTTGTGCTGTATCCCTACGTGTATTTATCGACGCGGGTCATGTTTGCCACGCAAGCTGCAAGTTTGCTCGAAGCCGGTCGCATTCTTGGCTTGACCGGACGCGGCGTATTTCTGAAAGTGGCCCTGCCATTGGCCCGACCGGCAATTGCCGTCGGTGTCAGCCTGGCCCTGCTCGAAACCATGAATGACATTGGTGCCTCAGAGTTCCTGGGTGTCCAAACACTTACCGTATCGGTGTACACCACCTGGGTCACCCGCTCTGATCTTGCTGGCGCTGCGCAAATTGCCCTGGCTATGCTGGCCATTGTGGTTGCACTTATCTTGCTGGAACGGCATGGTCGACAACGCCAGCGCTATTCCAATACGCAGCGCATGCGGCCTGTTCAGCCCAAGCGCTTAAAAGGCAGTGCCGCCGTGCTGGCCATCGTAATGGGCTGGGCTCCGATTGTTATTGGTTTCATTGCGCCCGCGCTGTATCTGCTGAACGAAACCATCAAGCACCTGCACGTGGCCGGCGGTGTTTCAGCACAGTTGCTGCAAAGCGCGTTCAATACCATCAGTATTGCCGTGGTAGCAACCCTGGTTGTTGTCATCTGCGGGGTAGTGCTTACCTGGGCTGCCCGCAGCGTCCGCACAACATCGCCTTATGCGCTCAGCAAAATCTGCGCGCGGGTCTCAACAGTAGGTTACGCCTTGCCAGGAACGGTACTTGCCATCGGCATGCTGACCCCGCTAAACAAGATTGATGACGTATTATCATGGGTTGCCAGCCTGTTTGGCGCCACATCGCCCAGCCTGTGGCTAATGGGTTCTTCGGCCGCCCTTGTCTGTGCATACGCCATCCGATTCATGGCAATTTCAGTGGGCGGGCTGGAATCTGGCCTTGCACGTATTCCCCCTTCCCTTGAGCACGCATCGCGACTGCTGGGCGAGACCGCAACGGGAACGCTGCGCCGAGTACATTTACCCTTGCTGCGCCCGGCCATCGGTGCCGCCGCCCTGCTGGTGTTTGTTGACACCATGAAAGAGCTTCCGGCCACCCTGCTGCTCAGGCCTGTCAATTTTGAAACGTTGGCCACCTGGCTTTATGCCGAAGCCGCCCGGGGTACTTACGAAGAGGGTGCCGTCGCCGCGCTGACCATAGTTCTTGCAGGGCTGTTACCCGTCATTTTGCTGGCCCGCAACCAACTCAAATCCGGACACTGACGCCATGCCTGACGATCTGCTTAAACTTGACGACGTTTCGCTTGCCTACGACACGCCTGAAGGCCTGTTGCCAGTCGTCAAGCATTTGTCACTCGGGCTTGAAAAAGGCCACATCGGCTGCCTTTTAGGGGCATCCGGGTGTGGCAAAACCACCGTATTACGTGCCATCGCCGGTTTTGAACCCCTGCGATCAGGCACCATTTATCTGGGCAATATCCTGCTGTCCTCACCCGGTTTCCAGGTTGAGCCACAAGAGCGGAATGTTGGCATGATGTTCCAGGACTATGCCCTGTTCCCGCACCTGACCATCGAAAAAAATGTGGGCTTTGGCCTGCGTCAGTGGGACAAAGATAAACGCATCATTCGCGTGCGTGACATGCTTGATCTTGTTGGTCTTTCTGATGTCGCCAAGCGCTATCCTCACGAATTATCCGGTGGCCAGCAACAGCGCGTCGCCCTGGCCCGCGCGCTCGCACCCGAGCCCGAGCTGCTGTTGCTCGACGAACCCTTTTCCAATCTTGACGTCGATACCCGCGAACGCCTGGCCTTTGAGGTCAGGGATATTCTGAAAAATACCGGACATACCGCCTTGCTGGTGACACACAATCAGGCGGAAGCGTTTGCCATTGCCGACCGCATCGGGGTGATGGAAAAGGGTGTGATTGTTCAATGGGATACGCCTTACGGCTTGCACCACCAGCCGGCCAGCGAGTTCGTGGCCGACTTTGTACGCCGTGAGGCCCTGCTGGCACAGCGTGCGCAGGCCTACCTGCGCGGTGAAGGCAGCTGATCAGGCGCGCGGGGTGTTCGTACCTTGCCCGGTTTTATTGATGATGGTCATGGCCGAAGCAATCAGCCCACCCATATCGGCCATGTTTGACGGCAGGATCAGGGTGTTGCCCTGTTTGGCCACATTGGCAAACGCATCAACATAACGTTCGGCCACGTTCAGGTTAACTGCCTCGATACCACCAGGCTGAGTCACCGCCTGGGCGACATGGCTGATGGCTTTTGCGGTGGCTTCGGCCACAACCAGCACGGCACGGGCTTCCCCTTCGGCCTTGTTGATTTCCGCCTGTTTTTCACCTTCAGAACGCGCAATGAACGCCTCTCGTTCGCCCGTGGCGATGTTGATCTGTTCCTGACGCCGCCCTTCAGACGCTGCAATAAGCGCTCGCTTTTCGCGTTCGGCAGTGATTTGCGCTTGCATGGCACGCAGAATTTCAGCGGGCGGCGTCAGGTCTTTAATTTCATAGCGCAACACCTTGACCCCCCAGTTCAGCGCCGCTTCATCGAGTGCAGCCACGACCATCGCATTGATCATTTCACGCTCTTCGAAGGTTTTATCGAGTTCCATTTTGCCAATCACCGAGCGCAATGTGGTTTGAGCCAGCTGGGTAATGGCCGAAATGTAGTTTGATGAGCCATACGACGCACGCATCGCGTCGGTAACCTGAAAATACAAGACACCATCAACCTGAAGCTGGGTGTTGTCTTTGGTAATGCACACCTGGCTGGGTACATCGAGCGGAATTTCCTTGAGTGAGTGCTTGTAGCCTATACGCTCTATGAACGGGATGACAAAGCCAGCCCCGGGCGACAAGGTACGATCGTACTTGCCCAGGCGCTCGATAACCCACGCATGCTGTTGCGGCACAATAGCCACAGCCTTGATCACAATAATGAATACAAGAACAATGGCAACAAACAGAAAAAAAACAGATGAATCAGGATCAAACATAATGACGCCCCGGAGTGAAAGAAAAACAGTGTGATGGTTGGCTAAACAGCATCAGGCGGGCTGTTCAGGCGCAAGCACCAGCACGGAACCCTCGATTTCAATAATGCAGTGTGGCCCGGCACCTGCGGGCTGCCCCTGAGCCAGCCGGGCAGACCATAACGCACCGCGGTGACGCACCTTGGTGGTGTTACCCTGCCCCCAACTGGCGACAGTGACCACCTGACCAATGTCAAGATTTACATCCCGATTGCGCCGGGCATTGATTTCACGCTTTTTAAGCACATGGGTTTTGCGCAATACCAGCAACCCCAACCCGGTAACAACGGCAACCGCCAGCAGCTGAAGGGTGAAAGACGCGCCGGAAAAAGCCGCAAGGCCTCCGGCTACAAGGCCAACGGCAATAAGAAGCAGATAAAACGTACCGCTGAGCACCTCGCCAATAAGGGCCGCCAGCGCAAAAATAAACCAGAACCACATACCTTGGCCTCCGAAGCGCCAAAAAAAATCGACAATGCGCACCCTACATGCCTGCCACACGGCAACAGGTTACACCAGCGACAAGCCTTCGTGGGCCAGCAAGGCTGATTTGCGGTGCAGCCCCCCGCTGAAACCTGTCAGGCGCCCATCTTTGCCCACCACACGGTGACACGGCACAATAATGGATATCGGATTTTGGCCTATGGCTGCCCCGACGGCGCGGCTGCTTTTGGTATTGCCCGATACCAGCACAGAAATATCGCCATACGTCAGGGTTTGGCCATACGGAATGGTTTGCAACGCGCTCCAGACCATGCGCTGAAATGCTGTGCCCTGAAAGTGCACCGGGATGTTGAAGCACGTTCTTTGGTGCGCGAACCACTGGTGCAGTTGGTCGATGGTACGGCTCAGCACAGCCCTTTCGGTTCGCGGGCAGCAGTTGTCAACCCGGAACGCATCCGTGCCAGGGTTATAACTATTGCGGGTAAAAACCGGGCAGTCGGACTGGTCATCGAAGTACAGGCCACAGATCGACCCACCCGATGCCACAAGAATGATTGTGCCCAACGGACTTTGGGTTTGGGCGAAATAAAGCGAAGAAGACGCAGACATCGTGAAAATTGCCTATACTTCAACCAAAAACACACTGACTGCATGGACGCGCACAGCAACACGGTGCGACACATGCATGCGTTAAACGCCCCGAACCCGAGCTTTCTGAATGCGAAAAAAAACCACTGCGCGACGTGACGCTATTTTGACCACTGCCCTTGAAGTGTTTCGCGAGGTGGGATATGACGCCGCGTCAATGTCGATAATTGCAGCGCGTATTGGCGGGTCCAAAGCCACACTGTACAACTATTTTTCGTCAAAAGAAGAACTGTTACTGGCAGCCATGCACCATTCTGCCCAGGAACTGGGCCAGAACATCATGGCGTTTATAGGTTGTACAGGCAACCTGAGGCGCCAGCTTGAACGTTTTGCGCAGTCTTTGCTTTCGGTATTGAACGACGAAGACACGTTGCGACTGATCCGTGTCGCCATTTCGGTCAGTGGGCAATCCGAACATATCGGAAAACGTTTTTTTGATCTGGGCACCGAGGCGGTCTGGCAAAAAATGGCCAGCTTCATGGCGCAACAGGTTGCAGCCGGAAAACTTCGCAGCGAAAACCCGGAAATTTTGGCGATGCATTTACGCTGCCTTTGCGACATGGATTTAATGTGTAACCTGATGCGTGCACACAAGCTGTCAAGCCAGAAAGAAATTGAAGAAAAAGCCAAACTGATTGCCGAGCTTTTCTTGCGTACACATGGTTTTGACGTCACCACGCACAGCCCTGCCAACCATAGTCCTTCGGGTTCGCAAGCTGTTACCAAACCGGGTATGCCTTAAATACAAGATCAAAAATAAATTACCCCCGTTGCAGTAACAACGAGGGTCATGAAACCTTTACGCCCACTGCTACGCAGGCCATACAGTTGGACAGCACCAGGGCTGCGCTGCCTTACGCAGCACAGCCCTGACGCTTGCCTTATTTCGCCAGACGCTGCCAGGTGTCAACCACGGTGTCGGGGTTGAGCGACATGGACAAAATACCCTGGTCACGCAGCCAGTCGGCCAGATCGGGGTGATCGCTGGGGCCCTGGCCACAAATGCCAACGTACTTGCCAGCACCAAGACAGGCCTTGATGGCACGATTCAACATGAACTTGACCGCATCATCGCGCTCGTCAAAATCGGCAGCCAGCAATTCCATGCCCGAATCACGGTCAAGGCCCAGGGTAAGCTGGGTCATGTCGTTGGAACCGATGGAGAAACCGTCGAAGTGTTCGAGGAACTGGTCAGCCAGAATGGCATTGGACGGGACTTCACACATCATGATGACGCGCAAGCCGTTCTTGCCGCGTTCAAGGCCGTGGCTGGCAAGCAAATTGATTACCTTGCGTGCCTGCTCAACGGTACGCACGAACGGCACCATGATTTCGACGTTGGTCAGGCCCATTTCGTCGCGTACCTTTTTCAGAGCCTCGCACTCCATGCGGAAGCATTCTTCGAAATCGGCAGCCAGATAGCGCGATGCGCCGCGGAAGCCCAACATGGGGTTTTCTTCCTCGGGCTCGTAACGTGACCCGCCAACCAGCTTGCGGTATTCGTTCGATTTGAAATCGGACATGCGGACGATAACGGGCTTGGGATAGAACGCGGCACCAATGGTGGCAACGCCTTCAGCGAGTTTTTCAACAAAGAATGCACGCGGGCTGGCATAGCCGCGCGCTGCGGATTCCACGGCCTTTTTAAGGTCGCTGTCGACATTCGGGTAGTCGAGCACGGCCTTGGGGTGGACGTTGATGTTGTTGTTGATGATGAATTCAAGTCGGGCCAGACCCACCCCTGCGTTGGGGATCTGTGAAAAGTCGAAAGCCAGCTGTGGGTTGCCGACGTTCATCATGATCTTGACACCGATTTCGGGCATTTCACCCCACTGAACCTGTTCGATTTCAGTTTCGATCAGGCCGTCGTAGATGCGGCCTTCGTCACCTTCGGCGCATGACACCGTCACTTCCTGACCATTTTTCAGGTCATCGGTGGCCGTGGCGCAGCCCACAACTGCCGGGATACCCAGTTCACGCGCAATGATGGCCGCGTGGCAGGTACGGCCGCCACGGTTGGTCACAATGGCGGATGCCAGCTTCATGACAGGTTCCCAGTTAGGGTCGGTCATGTCGGTGACAAGAATGTCGCCGGCACGGACCTGGTCCATTTCGGAAACATCGGCAACGATACGGACTTTGCCCGAACCGATTTTCTGGCCGATGGCGCGGCCGGTAACCAGAACCTCACCCGTGGCCTTGAGGCGGTATCGTTCCTGGACGTCGTTGGCACCTTGCTGCGACTTGACGGTTTCAGGACGGGCTTGCAGGATGTAGATTTTGCCATCAATGCCATCGCGGCCCCATTCGATATCCATGGGGCGAGCGTAGTGCTTTTCAATGATGACCGCATAGCGGGCCAGTTCGGTGACTTCGTCGTCGGTAAGCGAATAACGGTTGCGCTCGGAAACAGGCACATCGACTGTGCGTACAGCGTGACCCGATACACGCTCGGCGTCAAATTCCATTTTGATGAGCTTTGAACCGATGCGACGGCTGATGATGGGGTAGTGGCCGGCTTCAAGCGTAGGCTTGAATACATAGAATTCGTCGGGGTTAACGGCGCCCTGAACGACGGTTTCACCCAGGCCGTACGACGAGGTGATGAAGACGACGTCGTCGAAACCCGATTCGGTATCGAGTGTGAACATGACGCCTGCGCTGCCAAGGTCTGAGCGCACCATGCGCTGGATGCCGGCTGACAAGGCGACATCGGCGTGGGCATAGCCCTTGTGAACGCGGTACGAAATGGCGCGGTCGTTGTACAACGAGGCAAAAACGTGACGAACCTTGTCGAGCACGTCGTCGATGCCAACCACATTCAGGAAGGTTTCTTGCTGACCAGCGAATGAAGCGTCGGGCAAGTCTTCGGCAGTGGCAGAGGAACGTACGGCGAATGAACCTTTGCCGTCGGCATCAAGTTTTGCGAACGCGTCGCGGATGGCGCTTTCGAGTTCTGCCGGAAAGGGCGTTTCAACGATCCATTGACGGATTTGTGCGCCGGCCTCGGCCAGTTCACGCACGTCTTCGGCATCGAGGGTGGACAAACGCTGCTGGATACGCTCGTCGAGGCCGGTTTGCTTCAGGAAGCCGCGAAAGGCATCGGCCGTGGTGGCAAAACCGCCAGGTACACGCACACCGGCACCCGCCAACTGACTGATCATTTCGCCCAGGGACGCGTTTTTGCCCCCGACCGAGTCAACGTCCGTCATGCGGAGCTGCTCGAAAGATACAACATAAGACATGAAGTCACCTTTAACACTATAGAAGAAAGCTTGTTTGCTTATGGCATAGCGAATTGACTTAAAATCTGTGCACTAAGCAAACCAGCCTTGCCTTTTTCAGGCGTAAGGCAACAAAGTATTGTACCTTTTTCGAACCTGAATGGGCCAGCTTCTCTGATGACATCTTCTACTGCCGAACGTACTGTATTCATTGTTTCCGATGGTACCGGAATCACCGCAGAAACCTTTAGTCATTCTGTACTTTCGCAATTTGAGGACGCCAATTTCAGGTTGGTTCGCCTGCCGTTTATTGACACCCGTGAAAAAGTGCTCGAGGCTGTTGAACGTATCAACCGTTGCAACGACGAGACAGGTTTCAAGCCACTGGTCTTCAGTACACTGGTCAACCCCGAAATGGCCGATTTGCTCAAAGACGCAACTGGCGTTTTCCTCGATCTGTTCGGCACTTTTGTCAAACCCCTGGAAGAAGCCCTGGGCATGAAGTCCAGCCATTCGGTAGGCCGGTCTCATGGCAGCGGTACTTCCAAAAAATACCGTGATCGCATCGAGGCCATCAATTTCAGCCTGTCACACGACGACGGGCAATTTGTGCATGGCCTGGACAAGGCCGACGTTATCCTGGTGGGCGTCTCGCGCTGTGGCAAAACACCCACCAGCCTGTACCTGGCCATGCAATACGCGCTAAAAGTAGCCAACTTCCCGCTTATTCCTGAAGATTTTGAGCGTGGCACCCTGCCTTCTACGCTGGGACCCTTTCGTAAAAAGCTGTTTGGCCTGTCCATTCAGCCCGAACGCCTGTCGGAAGTGCGCAACGAACGGCGTCCGAACAGCAAGTACGCCAAACTTGAACAGTGCCGCTACGAGGTTGCAGAAGCAGAACGGCTCATGCGCATTGAAGGCATTCCATTCGTGTCGACCACCAGCCGCTCAATTGAAGAAATTTCCACCAAGGTTTTGCAGGAAGTTGGCCTGGACGCCCACATTTACTAAACACGGTATCTACGAATGGCGGTGCTGACGCACCTGTTCGTACAGGCACACAGCCATCGCTACGCCAACATTCAGTGACTCAACGGCAGGCGTTTGCGGAATAAACACTCGCAAGGTTGCCAGATCCTGAAGTCTGGCATCGACCCCCTGCCCTTCGTTACCGGCAAGCCAGGCGCACGCTGCGGGCAGTGTCGTGTCGTAAAGCGGTGTGCCACCGTCAAGCGTGGTTACCGCCAACGCAACCTCAAGGCGCGTCACCAACCCTGACAAATCGGCATTTTCAAAAATATCCAGCGCAAAATGCGCCCCTTGCGCACTGCGCAAGACTTTGGATGACCAGGCACTGGCCGAGCCTGGGCTAATGAATACCTGACGTATGCCAACTGCCGCCGCAGTGCGCAGCAAAGTACCCAGGTTGCCCGGATCTTGAATGCGGTCCAGCCAAAGACAGTTTTCAGAAATCTGTGCGGGCAATTCTGGAACGGGTGTCGATACCTGAAAACAAACCCCCTGACCTGCGCCGGCCACGGTTGACAGTTTTGCCCACAGTGCAGCGTCAATACTCAGGCAGGCGGAATCGTCAAGTGCATCAGCAAGGGCCTGCAATTCGATTGATTGCGCCAGCTTGCTGGCATCGAACACCGCACACAGGGGTTGGCCTTGATGGCGCAACCACTCCTGGCACACATGAACACCTTCCAGCACAACCTGCCCGCGAACCTTGCCGGCAACAACGCGCACCAGGTGTTTGAAGGCTGGATTATCGCGAGACTGAATCAGCTTCATGGTGTCAATGTACCCTGCCCGTCAGCACAGGCAGATACCCCCGTTGTGGCATCGTGTGATTGCCCGTTCTTTTGTGAAACGCGTATCTGCGAATGCGCCAACGCATCACGAACCGGTGCAAAACTGCGGCGGTGTGCCGGCGATGGACCAAACTGCATCAGCCGTTGCAAATGTTCGGCCGTACCATACCCTTTGTGCCGGTCAAACCCGTACCGGGGATACAACTCGTGCAGCCGCTGGCAATCGGCATCGCGTGCTGTTTTTGCCAGAATGGAGGCGGCCGAAATAGCGGCGACGGTGGCATCACCCTTGACAATGGCCTGCGCCGGGGCCAATAAGCCTTTGGGCACCCGGTTGCCATCAACCAGAATCTGGTCTGGCATTACCGCCAGGCCCTCACAGGCCCGACGCATGGCCAGCATTGTGGCCTGCAGAATGTTCAGGGTGTCTATTTCTTCTACACTGGCGCTGGCAACGCACCACGCCAGGGCATGTTGCCGTATCTGTACGGCCAGCACGTCACGCCGGCTGGCCGTCAGTTTCTTGGAATCAGTCAGGCCTTCAGGAATGCCGGTGTCGGGCAAAATGACGGCTGCCGCATACACAGGCCCGGCCAACGGCCCGCGCCCGGCTTCGTCAACACCGGCCACTCGCAACACGGCAGAAAAACCGTCAAACAAGTCAGCCTGCCGCACCGGTTGCCACCTTGTAAATAGCCTGTGCAGCCAGCCGCGGCGTATCGCATCGCAAGGTATGGTGCATGTCAAGAAAGCGGGCCGCCAGCGACGCGGACAACGCCGGGTCGGTCAAAGCCTGCCAGCAGGCGTTGGCCAGTTTTTCGGGTGTGGCGTCATCTTGAAGCAATTCGGGCACCGCAAAATCATTCAGCAGCACATTGGGTAAGCCCACCCACGGCACATAAGGCTTTTCCTGACCCGATTTCCAGGCCATCAGGCGGCGCATCATGGGCGACAATACGTAGGAAATGACCATTGGGCGCTTGAACAGGGCGGTTTCAAGCGTTGCTGTACCGCTGGCCACCAGTACGGCATCTGCCGCCTCCATGGCATCCCATGCTGCCGGTCGATCTGCCATTGTGCTTTGATCAATAATCTTTAAATTTGACACAGGGTGCTGAGCCAAAATGGCCTGAAATTCGTGACGGCGCTGTGCATTGACCATGGGTACAACCACACACAGATCGGGCGCTTGTTGCTGCAGTATTTGTACAGCCCGCAAGAAACGGGGTGCAAGCAAACGAATTTCAGATGACCGGCTGCCGGGCAAGACAGCAAGCACCCGGGCGCTGTCATCAAGCCCAAGCCGCTTGCGTGCATCGGCACGATCGGGTTGCAGCGGAATGACATCGGCCAGCGGGTGGCCAACATACGTTACCGGAATACCTTCCTTGACGTAGATGGCTTGCTCGAACGGAAAAAGCACCAGCATGTGTGACACAGACTGGCGAATCTTGTGAATACGGCTGTACCGCCACGCCCAGATCGAGGGCCCGACAAAATGAACGGTCGGAATACCTGCCTGCTTGAGCTGATGCTCAAGACGCAAATTGAAATCGGGGGCATCAATACCAACAAAAACATCGGGGGGGACACCAAGCCAGCGCGACTTGACATCGTTATAGGTACGAACCAGCGACGGCAGACGCTTCAGGGCATCAACGTAGCCAAATACCGTCAGGGCGGCCATGTCATGCCAGCACTCAAGCCCCTGGGCTTCCATGGCAGGCCCGCCAATGCCCTGAAAATGCACACCCGGACCATTTTGAGGCCGTGCTGACAAAACCTGATGCGATGAGGCTTTGGCCGCCAGCCCCTGCATGACCCGCGCGGCCAGCAAATCACCTGACGGTTCGCCCGCAACAAGGCCAATTCGCAGTGTCATGCCCGGGAAATGCCGCGGCCCTCGGCCGCAAGAAAATCAACCAGCACCTGGATGGCAGAGGCTGCCTCGGGCCGTTCAGATTGCAAGGCCTTCATTTTCCCGACAGCCTGCTCTACATTTAGCTGACGCCGATACAGCAGTTTATAAGCTTCTTTAAGGGCAGACACCGAACCGGCACTGAAACCGCGCCGGCCCAGGCCTTCAGAATTGATCCCGACCGGGCGGAAAGGATCGCCCGCGCCAATGACATAGGGCGGAATATCTTGCCGGATGGCGCTGTTGCCACCCACCATGCTATGTGCACCAATGCGCACAAACTGATGCGCTGCGCTTGAACCACCAATAATGGCCCAGTCGTGCACATGAATGTGCCCGGCCAGCTGAACATTGTTGGCAATGATGGTGTGGCTGGCGATCTGGCAGTCGTGTGCAATATGCACATACGCCATGATCCAGTTGTCATCACCCACCCGGGTTACGCCGACATCTTGCACCGTACCGGTATTGATGGTGACGTATTCGCGCACCATGTTGCCGTTACCGATTTCAAGGCGGGTAGGCTCACCCTTGTACTTCTTGTCTTGCGGCATGCCGCCAATGGAACAAAACCGGTAAAAGTTGTTGTTTTCACCAATGCGGGTATGACCGTCGATAACGCAATGCGGGCCAACCTGTGTGCCAGCCCCGATAACGACATCGGGACCGATAATACTGAACGGGCCCACCGATACGTCGGACGCAAGCCTTGCACCTGGCGAGACAATAGCGGTGGGATGAATCAGGCCCTGGCTCATTCTTCAATGACCCGTATCGCACACATCAGTTTAGCTTCGGCAACCTCATGCCCGTCGACTGTGGCACGGCCGGTGTACTTGCACATGGTGCGGCTTATGCGATCGGCGGTGACTTCAAGACGAAGCTGATCTCCGGGAACGACCGGACGGCGGAAACGTGCACCATCAACACCCACCAGGTAGTAGGCAATTTTAGCGTTGGCCGGATTGACGTTCTCGTCGCCTTCGAACGAAAACAGTGCAGAGGCCTGTGCCATGGCTTCAATAATGAGCACACCCGGCATAACGGGGTGATGCGGGAAATGGCCCGTAAAGAAAGGCTCGTTCATGGAGACGTTCTTGATGGCCACAATGCTTTTGCCCGGCACCATTTCGAGTACGCGGTCAACCAGCAGCATCGGGTAACGATGCGGCAGGCGCTCCATGATTTGCTTGATATCCAGTTCCATTTCAAATCCTGCTTGTGCACAGATGCACACGTTAATGATTAACTATTATTTTTTTCGCATGCACGTACGCGCCGGCGCAATTGCGACAACTGCGAAACAACGGCAGCGTTCTTCTGCCAATGCGTGTGTTCGGCAAACGGGTATACCCCGGTGTACCGGCCTGGCTCGAGAACATTTGATGTAATGGCCGTGCCACCCGATACATGCACGTCATCGCCCAGCGTGATATGGCCCGACAACATGGACGCCCCGCCGATGGTACAGCGCCTGCCAATGCTAGTAGAACCCGCAACGCCAACACATGCCGCCATGGCGGTGTGGTCGCCCACCTTGACGTTGTGCGCGATCATGATCTGGTTATCGAGCTTGACGCCGTTACCAATGACGGTGTCATCAAGTGCCCCGCGATCAATGGTGGTATTGGCGCCGATTTCAACGTCATCACCAACAAGCACGCCGCCAAGCTGGGCAATTTTGGCCCAGCCCCCCTGCTCTTTGAACGGGTCTGGTGCAAAACCAAAGCCATCTGCACCCAGTACGGCACCACTGTGCACTATGGCTCGATTGCCGACAGTAACACCGTGATACACGGTGACGTTCGCGTGCAGCAGGCAGTGACTGCCCAGCACTGAGCCCTGACCGATAAAACAGCCGGGACCAAGGCGACTGCCCGCACCGATATGAACACCCGATTCAACGACACAATTGGGGCCGATGCTGACGCCCTGGCCAAGAACAGCCGCAGGGTCTATGACTGCCGAAGGATGGACACCCGAAGGAAGCTGTGACAACCGGTGCTGATCAAACCATTGCGCAATAAGCGCATACATGAGGTAAGGCTGGCTGCATACGACCACCGGCCGACCTGCGTCAAGCTCAAGCTGATCGAGCACGTCTTGTGTGAGTATGATAGCCGCGGCGCTGCATTGCCCCACCTGGTCTTTAAGACGCGGGTTGGACAAAAAACTGATTTCTTCAGGCCCGGCACAAAGCAACGAGCCTAAACCCCGGATTCGGGATGTAGGCTCGTTGTGCACCTGGTAATCGAGGCCGACCACATTGGCATTACGCAGCAGGTCGGCCAGGGCTGGCGCCTGTTCGGGCGCTAACAATACCGGCATACGTCATTAACCACCCAGGGCTTGAAGCACCTGATCGGTGATATCAACGCGCGGGTTAACAGTTACAGCGTCCTGGATGATCAGGTCGTACCCCTGACCTTCAGCAATGTTCTTGATGGCAGCATCAGCTTTTTCAACAATGCTTGAAAACTCTTCGTTGCGACGACGATTGAAGTCTTCCTGGAATTCGCGGCGCTTGCGCTGCAGGTCGGAATCGAGGTCGGCCAATTCACGCTGGCGGCGAATGCGGTCGGATTCAGACATGACAGGTGCGTCTTTGTCGAATTTCTGGGCCTGATTGCGCAAGGTATTGGCCAGGTTTTGAAGTTCCTGATCGCGTTTCTTGAATTCAGACTCGATTTTTGTCTGGGCTGCCTTGGCTGGTTTTGAATCGCGAAGAATGCGTTCAGTGCTGACGAAGCCCACTTTGGTACCCTGAGCCTGCGCCGGCGCTGGTGTAGCCACCAGCGACACCGCACCCACAACAGCTGCCATGGCCAGCGCACGCTGACCGCGGGCGATGCTACGGGATAATGCCGAAACGTTCAAAACTAATTTAGACTTCATGAAAATCTACCTTGCAAATGCAGAGAGATAAAAAAGATATTGTGCCATTAAACGCCGGCGATTAAAAACTGGTGCCGATCTGGAACTGGAAGGCCTGGAGTTCGTCGCCACGTTTTTCGTTAAGCGCCTTGCCCCAGGAGATCTCGAGCGGACCCATTGGCGATTCCCAGGACAGGCCAACACCGGCCGAGTAGCGCCAGCCACACGGGTCTTCGACCGCATTCCTGACACCGTTGGCGCAGACATCACCGCCCGTGGTTGAAACCTGACCCGCGTCAGCAAATACGAACCAGCGCAGGGTGCGATCACGGGCTGCACCGGGGAATGGCAGGTAGAGCTGAACGTTGGCAATCATGCGACGCGACCCCCCAAGGTAATCGCCGGTACGTGTATCGCGCGGGCCCAGTGAGGCCCCTTCATAGCCACGAACAGAACCCAGGCCACCGGCATACATGTTCTTGATGACCGGGAACGGTTTGTCGTTGTAAGTACGGGCCCAGTCAACCTTGCCGTTGAGCGCCAGCGTGAAATTGCGGGTTAGCGGCATGTAATACTGTTGCTGCGCACTAAGCATGTAATAACGCAGGTCGCCGGCAGAGATATCGGCGGCAAGTCGTGTCAGGCTGCCCCGTCGGGGTGCAATGGCACTGTCACGGGTGTCTTTGGCCCAACCAATATTGAAAATGGCCGCATTGGTGCTTTCGCCGTAGGCGTCGCGGAACTGATCGTACGCCAGCGGGGGATCGTAAAGTTCCAGCTTGTTGTGTTCAAGCGATACGCCCGAGAAAATACGGTCGTATTCTGAAATGGGTACGCCAAAGTTGAGCCCGCCACCATAGGCCGTGATACGGTAGTCACCGCTGCCGGCATCGTACGGGGTAGTACGGCGGTAATACAAAGAAGTTGTCTTGCTGATGCCTTCGTTGGTCCAGTACGGATCAGTGTGCGCCAAGACCAGGGTACGGTTGGTTTTGCTGGTGTTGATCTGGGCCGAGAGGCTGTTACCACTGCCAAAAATGTTGTCCTGGCTGATACCGGCTGACAAAATCACCTTGTCGGTGGAACCATAGCCAACGCCCAGGTTGATCATGCCGGTTGGCTTTTCTTTGACATCAACGTTGACATCAACCTGGTCGGGCGTGCCCGGCACTGGCTCGGTTGAAACGTTAAGATCACTGAAGTAACCCAGACGGTCGATACGGTCGCGCGACTCTTTGATGCTGTTGGCATCGTACCAGGCTGACTCTTGCTGGCGCATTTCGCGGCGCACCACGACGTCACGCGTGCGGGTATTGCCACCAATCTGGATGCGGCGTACGTAAACACGACGACCCGGATCGACGTAAAACGTCAGGTCAGCTTCTTTGGCGTCGCGGTCAAGCTGGGGGTTGGGGTTGACGTTGGCAAAGGCATAGCCCAGGCTGCCCAGGTAATCGGTAATGCCTTTAACGCTGGCGTTGGTGGTGGCTGCCGAGAACGTTTCACCTTCCTTGACGGTAACCAACCCGCGAATTTCTTCTTCAAGTGTCAGCAGATCACCCGCCATGCGAACACTGCGCACCTTGTAGGGCTCGCCTTCGTTGAGGGTAACGGTGATGAAAATGCTTTGGCGGTCGGGCGAGATGGTGACCTGGGGCGGCTCCATGGAAAACTCAAGGTAGCCGCGGTCGAGGTAAAACGAACGGATCGCCTCAAGGTCGCCCTCGAGCTTTTCGCGCGAATATTTAT
>JBAYOZ010000015.1:0-17497 GCA_041677965.1 Pusillimonas sp. | reverse complement strand
GACCCACATCAGCAACGAACTGGCGCAGGCGGCGCTGGCCGGGCTTGAAGATGTGGATGTCGAGAATCTGCGTCCGCATTATGCGCGTACGCTGTGGGCCTGGAGTGATTCGCTTGAGTCACAGCTTGAGGCGGCCCGGGCCACGTTGAAACCGGGGCTCCAGGGTGACAAGTCCTTGCGGGCGTATCGGGTGTATCTGGCCGGTTGTGCGCTGGGGTTCGAGCAAGGCTGGATTGCCTTGCATCAAGTGCTGTTCCAGCATCGTGCAACGGGGCGCCAGGACGAACTCGACAACCCGCCCGATCAGGCCTTCCCGTGGCGGCGCGATTATATCTACAAATGACATCGGGCCTGCCTTGCCGTGCGTGGTTGCCCGTGTGTCGGTGCGGTTGGCGTGTGTCAGTGCTGCAGGTAGCGTTTCAGCGTACGCCAGTACCACAGGCGCAACAACAGTGCCGAAAGCCCCAGGCCAAGTGCAGCCATCAGCCATAGCGTCGCGGCCCCGGTGGGGGCCTGGGGCATAAGTGCAAAAATGATGGGCTGCAAGGTACCGGCGGCGGGCCCAAAGCCCAGGTACCAACCGCCAACAAGGCCAATCCCGGTCAGGGCAACAACCTGCATCACCAGGGGTATCACGGCCACTTTGTAGGCACGCAGCACGTAGGTATTGATGCATTGCATGGCATCAAACATATGGAAAACCGGCAATATAAAAAGCAGTTGCGCGGCCAGGCGGGTGACATCCGGGTCGGTGGTGTAGAACGCCAGAATCTGTGGCTTGAATATTACCAGCAGTGCCGATGTCAATAGGGCGCCTGTCAGTGCCAGAATGAATCCGGCACGTCCGGTCAGTCTGGCGCGGGCCAGGTCCTGTGCGCCAATGGCCTGCGAGGTCAGCGATGCGCAGGCAATGCCAATGGCCATGGGCATCATGTAGCACAGGGCAGCCAGGTTGGCCATGATCTGGTGGCTGCCCGAAACAAACATCCCTTCGCGGGCAACCATCAGGGCCATGAATGTGAAGGCACAGGCTTCGACCAGGTAAGAACCGCCCATGGGCAGGCCCAGTCGCAGCAGTTCCTTTTGTGCTTGCCAGCGGGGCCTCCCGGGGCGTAGCCTGAATTGCCGGAAGAAACGGTCATTTCGCAAAACCCAAAGCCCCATCGCCAACATCATCCAGCTGACGACAGCGGTGGAAAGCCCGGCCCCTGCAGCGCCCAGCGCAGGCATGCCGAATTTTCCAAACATGAATGTCCAGTTCAGCAGCGCTTTTACGGGGATGCTGAGCAAATTGATGGCCATGACAACTTTGGGTCGTGATACGGCAGTACCCAGACTGTAGATGGTGCGGAATATCAAAGCCGCTGGCATGGCCAGGATCAGTGCGTAAAGGTAGTGCCGGATTTTGGCCATAACCTGCGCATCGATATCGCCCGAAAACGCCAGCCAGGCTTCGGGAAACAGCAATGTAATTGCACCGGCAGCCGACAGCCCAAGGGCCAGCCATACACCCTGGCCCCAGGCCTGGCCAACCGCCTCGTGGTGTCCGGCGCCGAAGTGCTGGCCGATGATCGGGATCAGGGCATGGACGACACCCATCAAGCCGACAAAAATTGTCAGGTATATGGATACGGCAAGCGACATGGCTTGCAGGTCGGCGGCACTGGTGTGGCCTGCCATGGTCGTGTCGATGACGGCGAAGGCCATGCTGGCCCAGGCGCTGATCAGTACAGGCCATGCCTGTCGTACCGTTTCTTTCAGGTAACGCTTCAGGGTTGGGGGCAATGCCGTAGGGTCGCTCATCGGATGGAACGACGCAGCAGCAGAAAGTTTTCCTTGCGTTCGGCGGGCCGGTTGCCAACCCAGACCTGGCGGGCGCTGTAGCCGGGCAAGGGGGAGTAACCTTCGCTCAGGGCTTGCGGGCTGGTCTGGACCAGAACCAGATCGCAACCGTAGTCGTGGCTGAAGGTCAGGTTATCGTAAACATAAAATGCGGCGCGTTGCCCAAGGCCCAGACCAATGGTGCTGACACATTCATCGTGTTGCAGCGTCTTGCGCAAGGCAAAGGCCAGTTCCGCTGACACACTGCGATAGCTGCGCACGTAGTCAAGGGCGGGCATCCAGAGCGTGACCAGCAGCAGCCACGTGGTGATGATGCCGCCAGCCGACAGCACCGTGCCACGCCACAGCGCCACGGGCCGATGTTGAAGGCGCCAGCGCACCAGCGCAATCCAGGTGGCAGTGCCCAGCAGCGCAATCAGGATGGCAGGCCAGGATATGAAGGCGTCGTACCCCTGGGTTTGGCGGGCGATGTTGTTGGCGATTTGTGCCGGCCAGCCGGCTTGCAGGGCAATCCAGCCCAGCCATACCGTGATGGCGGTCAGGGAAAAACACATGACGGCGAACCAGTCCAGTGCGTTGACGGCGCCACGCCGCAGCGTGGGCAGCGCAAAGGCGGCGAGTACCGCGCAAGGGACAGCAAGCAGCGCGTATTCCGGCTCGAACGGGTCTGCCAGAAACAGCATGAATGCCAGCGGCCACAGGCTGAACATCAGCGGCAGCCAGATATGTGGTGATTTGATCCAGCTGCGCCATTGCCAGACCGCCAGAATGGCGAATGGCCAGGTGGGCCAGAGAAACCAGGGCAGGTCGCGTAGCAAGGTCAGCAGTTCCTGGTATTTTGGCCAGGTCAGAGAGTCTGTGTGCCATAGCCACCAGTGTTGCATCCAGTAAGGGCCAAAATGCAGGGCAGGCAGCAGCCATAGCGCAGACAGCGCGACCGCCAGTGCCATTGCCAGTACAAGCCAGCGGCGTTGGTGTGGCGAGCCGAAGCCCGGTATGAACACGCAGCCTGAAGCCAGCACTATGGGCAGGGCGCCGATCAGCCCGCGTGACAGGAACGCCCCTGCCAGCGCAATACCTAAAGAAACCGCGCCGGACATGGGGCGGTCAAGCATGCGTACAACGGAATAAAAAGCCAGTGCCTGAAAGGCAATCAGTGCCGGAACCTCGGAGGTTTCGTGCATGCGCCACATAATGCCTGCCGTAGCCATGATCAGCAGCAAGCCGGCATCGGCAATCATGCGGCCATAATCTTTGACGGGAGGTTCGCCGCCAAACGGCAGCGGCAATGGCTGGGCCTCGGGGCGACGGCCTAACAGGTAGGTGGCATACCAGACCGACCCGGTCATCAGCCCAAACCACACCAGATTTGGCAGGCGGGCGCTGATGATAATGGCATCAAGCGGCGTGGTGAACAGCGCGAAAAGCGGGCTGAACAGGGTAATGAACAGTACCCCCACCCACATTGCCAAGGGGCCGTCCTGGGCGTGCGCCAGATTCCCCACCTGGGGCAGCCAGGCCGCCAGACCGGGCTCGTTCAAGGCCGACATCATGGTGGCCAACCCGACGATATCGTCGGTTTTCCAGGGTTCGCGGAAAAAAAGGCCCGCAAAAATGTAGACCACGCCGAATACAAACAGCAAGGTCCGGGGTAACTTTGCCGTCGCCGAAGTGGTCAGGCGCGCGGGCGTGGAGCGGTTGTCGTGGGCAGCCACAGCTTTGAAGGCAACGTGTTGTAAAGATGCAATGTTAGTTTAAAACGGCATTAAAAAAGCAGCCGGCTGGCTGCTTTTAGGTGCAGCGCCATTAGACGCTGCAATACCGAAGCACAGGCAAGAGTGGTTATTAACCTTTCTTGACGGTACCTGCAGTACGTGCAAAACGGGCGCGGAATTTTTCAACGCGGCCTGTTTCAACGATACGCGTTTGTGCGCCGGTATAGAACGGGTGCGATTCGGAAGTGACTTCACACTTGAACAGCGGGTAAGTCTTGCCGTCGAGTTCGACGGTTTCGCGGGTGTGCAGTGTCGAGCGCGAAACAAACTTGTTGCCGGTTTGCTGGTCGAGAAACACGACTTCGCGGTATTCGGGGTGAATGCCTTCTTTCATGATGGGTTCCTGTAGATTAAATTTCGGGTCGCCAGACCGCCGGCGCCGGCACTACGCATTGGCCGCGGGCTACGTATCCTGGGTAACCCCTAATTCTAGCATGTCAAAGGCGTTGTGTTCCAGTTTTGTTTGTTGCCTTAAACCTGGCCCCGTTCGGCCAGCGACACTGCATGCCCGCCCGTCACAATAAGGTGATCAAGCAAACGGATGTCGACCATAGACAAGGCCTGCTTCAGGTGTCGCGTCAGGGCAAGGTCGGCCTGGCTGGGCTCGGCAACGCCGGAAGGGTGGTTGTGCGCGAGTATCAGGGCCGATGCGTGGTGGCCCAAAGCCGATTTGACCACTTCCCGAGGGTAAACCGAAGCCTGGCTAAGCGTACCTTTTGCGATTTCCTCGGTGCTGATAAGGCGCAACTGGCTGTCAAGATGCAGGGCAACGCAATGCTCGACTTTAAGGTGGCCCAGCAGCGCTGCGCAATAGGTTTTGACATGTTGCGGCTGGTTCAGCGGTATGCCGTGTTCCAGTTCTTCAGCCATGGCCCGGCGGGCCAGTTCGTTGATCGCGAGCAGTTCGCACGTTTTTGCCTTGCCAAGCCCGTTTGTGGCCATAAGGGCCGCAGCGCTGGCTGACAATAAACCGCGTAATCCGCTGAACTGGTTGATCAGCCGATTGCCCAGTCTGACGGCATCACAGCCCTTGATGCCGGTACGTAAAATGATTGCAAGCAGTTCGGCGCTGGTCAGGGTTTGCGCGCCATAGGCCAGCAGGCGTTCGCGCGGCCGCTCGTTATTTTCAGGTGTTCTGTGAATGTCCATCATAAGCTCTAAAATAGGGACCGGTAATGACCTCTACGGTGACAGATTTTGACTTCTTCTACAGACTCCATGAACGCTTTTGTCCGTCCGGATTCCTACCTGACCTTGCACTATCGCATCACATTTGCCAGCGGCCCTGCCGCCGGTTCGGTGTTCGTTGATACCTTTTCCGAAAAGCCCGCCACATTGCAGCTTGGCGTCGGTCAGTGGGCCTCCACCATGGAACAGGCCCTGATCGGCCGCGAAGAGGGTTCATCCTTCGTGCTTGAATTGCCGGCGGCGCAGGCCTACGGCGAGCGCAACCCCGACCTGATCCAGCGCGTCAGTCGCAGCATGCTCGAAGCCAATTCCGAGCCTGGCGTACAGTACGACCCAGGCGATATTGTTACGTTTGCAGCACCCAACGGGGCGCGCTACTCGGGCATTTGCAAGCAATGGGACGGTGATTCCGCCTTGTTTGATTTCAATCATCCGCTGGCGGGTGCCGATTTACGCATCGATGTGAAATTACTGGGGGTGTTGTGATGTCGCCCGATTTCCCCGACCTGTCTGCTACCGAAGTCGTTCTGGCGCAACCGCGCGGGTTTTGCGCCGGGGTCGATCGCGCCATTGAAATTGTCGAGCGAGCCCTGCATCTGCACGGCGCCCCGATTTATGTCCGGCACGAAATCGTGCACAACCGCTATGTCGTGAATGATCTGCGCGAAAAGGGCGCCATTTTCATCGACGAGCTCGAGCAGGCACCTGCTGGCGCCATCGTGGTCTTTTCGGCGCATGGTGTGTCAAAGGCGGTGCGCGCAGAGGCCGACCAGCTTGGGCTCAAGGTGTTCGATGCCACGTGTCCGCTGGTCACCAAGGTGCATGTCGAGGTTGCAAAAATGCGTCAGGCCGGTCGTGAAATCATCATGATCGGCCATAAAGGTCACCCCGAGGTCGAAGGTACGCTGGGCCAGGTACCTGATGGCATGTATCTGGTCGAAACCACAGACGATGTCCTTGCCCTTCAGGTCAGTAACCCCGACAATCTGGCGTTTGTAACGCAAACAACCTTGTCGGTCGACGACGCCGCCAAAGTGGCCGATGCATTGCGTCAACGTTTTCCATCCATTGTCGAGCCCAAGAAAAGTGACATTTGTTATGCCACCCAGAATCGCCAGGATGCGGTCAAGTTCATGGCACCTCAGTGTGATGTCGTTTTTGTAGTGGGCAGCGTCAACAGTTCCAACTCCAATCGCCTGCGTGAAGTGGCCGAGCGCAAGGGCGCGAAGGCCTGGCTTATTGATGACCCCGACATGATCCAGCCCGAGTGGTTGCAGGGCGCCCGCCGCGTTGGTCTTACCGCTGGCGCATCCGCTCCCGAAGTTCTGGTACAAAGCGTGGTGAACCGGTTGAAGTCAATGGGCGTTGTGTCGGTAAAAGCCTTGCCCGGGGCCGAAGAAAATATTGCGTTCCCCCTGCCCAAGGGGCTTTCAAAACAAGCAGATCAGGACAAGGCATGAAAAAAAGTGTGGCGGTTGTCGGGGTAGTGCTGGCGGGTGCTGTGGCGTATGGTGTTTCCAGCTGGTATGTAGGTCAGCGCGCGCAAGATCATATTGAAACGGCTGTTGTTGAAGGCAACAGCCGTCTGGGCAAGGTGCTGGGCGAAGAGCTCAGTACCCAGCCGGTGCAATTATCAATCAGTCGCTACGATCGGGGCTGGTTTTCATCCAGCATTATTTATTCGTTGAAGCTTACGGGTTCTGGTGGCGAAATCACCGAATTCCTGCTGGCCGACAAATTGCAGCACGGGCCGTTCCCCTGGTCGGCCGTGCGTCAGGGTGACTTGTCGCCCGTGCTCGCGATCAGTCAGGCCACGCTGATACCCAGTGCGGGCAGCCAGCGTTGGTTCGATGCCCTTGACGGGCGTTCACCGCTGTCGATTCTGTCGCGCATCGGCTTCAGTGGTGCAGGCCAGTCTGACTGGCATTTTGAACCTGTCGATTTCACCACCGATACCGATGCCAAGGTAGCGTTTGGGGGTGGTCACCTCAAAATGGTCTATGCCCCTGGTTTGGCGGCTATAACGTCCAGGGGTGACTTCCCCTCGTTGTCGGTCAATTTGCCCGAAGCAGAGTCTTTTTCGCTGCAAAAAGTGGTTGTTGACAAGGCGTATTCGTTTGAGGGGAATCAGGCCGCCACGATTCGCGTTGATATCGGGCAGACCCTGTACACGGGTGCCGATGATGATAAAGTGCGCCTTGATGCGTTCTCGATGGTTGGTGAAAGCGCCCAAAACAACGGTTTGTTCGACGGCAGTGCCCGCTACGAGGTTCAGGCACTGCATTCGGCAAACATTAATCTGGGCAAGGTCAGCGCGGCGTTTCAGGTCAATCGTCTTGACCTGAAAGCGTTTCAGGCCCTGACCAGCCAATACGACACCATTTTGTCAGAGCAAGGCTTGTCAGACGACGACATGGCCGACCTTGACGACAGCGATGTGCTGCGACTGCGCGAGCATCTGTTCGAATTGCTCAAGTCAAAGCCGTCACTGGCGCTTGACCCGTTCACCTGGGACAATGGTGCCGGCCAAAGTCGTTTGTCGGCAAAGTTCGATTTTGTCCGGCCTGATTTTGCCCTCATTGATGCGCCCTCAGATGAACTGCTGATGCAGGCCATCGGCCAGGTTGATGTCTCGGCTTCAGTCAGCAAAACCATGTTTGCCAGGCTGTATGCACAAATGATGTCAGGCACCGAAGACGAAGAGCCTTCAAACGCCATGGCCCGTATGCTGTTCGACATGTATGCCGGTACCCTGACGCGAACCGGTCTGGCCAGTTATGTCGATGGTGTTCTTGGCAGTGCCGTTCGCTACAAAGACGGGCAGGTGGTTGTCAATGGCAAAAGCTACACCATTGACGAATTCCTCGAGCAGCTTTCCTTGTCCGATCTTTAGCCTAAGCAGTTCTATCTGCAAGGGGGCGTCCTGACTCACGCCCCTTGTCTTTTCAGACACCCCTGAATCGTATCGTCGCGGAAATTGTAATAATTCCCGGGTACGATAGGGAGTGAAATTTATCCGGAGCCTCGCCATGTTTTTTGGTAACAACACCGTGCTGGTCATTTTCATCGTCGGCGTTTTGCTGCTGATCATCGGCGTCGGCTTTCGTGATCGCAATCCGGGCATGATTTTGCTCGGTATTGGCCTTATGGCCACTTTATATGCGGTGGTGCAAAAAGCCATCGAATTATTTTCTTCTTGATGAGGTAGTCATGACACAACGTCGCACAGCATTGGTAACGGGTGGTTTGGGAAGTTTGGGTGAGGCAACGGCAAAAGCGCTGCACGACGCTGGCCATAACGTGCTGGTCACCTATTTTCCCGGCCACGAAGATCCGCAAGCCTGGTTGTCGCGCACCACGTCTGAAGGTTACAAGTTTCAGGCCTATCCGGTAGATGTTTCCAACTTTGATTCTTGCCAGAAGTGTGCCGAGCAGGTGTTCGCCGATGGCCATCAGGTCGACATCCTGGTCAATAATGCCGGCATTACGCGCGACGCATCGCTTGCCAAAATGGACAAAGACAACTGGGACGCAGTTTTGCGCACCAATCTTGATTCCGTTTTCAACATGACCAAAGTGTTTTACAGCCCGATGGTTCAGCGTGGATGGGGCCGGGTTGTCAATATTTCTTCGGTGAACGGCAGCAAGGGCGCATTTGGCCAAACCAATTATTCTGCAGCCAAGGCCGGGATCTATGGCTTTACCAAAGCGTTGGCACTGGAAACAGCCCGTAAGGGCGTAACGGTCAATTCCGTATCGCCCGGTTACCTTGATACACCCATGGTTCGCCTGGTCCCTGAAGATGTACTTAAGAACCAGGTTATTCCGCAAATCCCTATGGGCCGCCTGGGCCAGCCGTCAGAAATCGCCGCATTGGTCACGTTCATCGCCAGCGAAGTTGCGGGCTTCATGACAGGCGAGAATGTTGCCATGAACGGCGGCCAGCACATGTATTGATCGGGGTCGTCATGTCTAATTCAGTTCGCTACGACAAGTTTGTTCAGCAGGCACAAGAAAGCGGGCGGCGCGTTTGCGCTGTTGCGCACCCGTGCGACGAAACTTCGCTTGGGGCTGCGCTCGAGGCCGGCCAGATGGGCCTGTTCGTGCCAGTCCTGGTCGGGCCCTCCCAACGTATTCACGACCTGGCCTCACAGTACGGTTTCAAGCTCGATGGTATTGAAATCATTGAAACGGCGCACAGCCATGAATCGGCAGCCGTTGCCGTTGAAACCGTGCAGTCGGGGCAGGCCACGCTGCTCATGAAAGGCAGCCTGCACACCGACGAATTGCTGCACGCCGTTCTGGCTCACAAAGGTGGGCTGCGTACCGGTCGCCGTCTGAGCCATGTGTTCATCATGGATGTGCCCAATCACGATGACTTGCTGTTTATCACCGATGCTGCCATCAACATTTTGCCCGACCTCGAAACCAAGGCCGATATCGTGCGCAATGCCATCGACATGCATCATGCCCTGGGGTTGGGTACGCCGCGCGTAGCTATCTTGTCTGCCGTAGAGCAGATTACAGCCAAGATCCCCAGCACGCTGGATGCGGCAGCCTTGTGCAAGATGGCCGATCGTGGCCAGATTCAAGGCGGGGTGCTCGATGGCCCCCTGGCGCTTGACAACGCCATCAGCCCCGAGGCCGCCGCCATGAAAGGGATTGTTTCTCCGGTTGCCGGTCATGCGCAAATTCTGGTTGTGCCTGACCTTGAGGCAGGCAACATGCTGGCCAAGAACCTGTCATTCCTGGCCGGGGCCAGCGCGGCCGGTGTGGTCATGGGCGCCAAAGTGCCCATTATTCTTACCAGTCGTGCCGACTCAGCCGAAGCCCGGCTGGCGTCGTGCGCCGTTGGTGTGCTGGTCGCCCGTTGGCGTGAAGAGGCGCTGGTCAAGGGGGTTGCATGACCCCGTTGTTGCTGGTCATCAACGCGGGTAGTTCCAGCCTGAAGTTTCAGGTTTTCGAGCAAGATAGCCCGCGTACCATTGCCAAAGTCATGGGGGGGCAGATTTCCGGTATTGGCACCGAGCGCCCCCATTTCAAGGTAACCGACGATCAGCAGATCCAGCGCGTCAACCGCGCGCTGGAGCCTGCCCAGGTAGCTGATCCGGCATCAGCCCTGGCCATTTTGCTGGGCTGGCTTGACGAGCAGTTGCCCAGCAAGCCTGTGGCCGTGGGTCATCGAATCGTGCATGGTGGCCCGGGGTTTTCGGGCAGCGTGGTGCTGGACACCGATGTCATTGCCCGGCTCGAGGCGCTGGTGCCGCTGGCGCCTTTGCATCAGCCTCATAATCTTGCGCCAGTGCGCAGCATTGCCCGGTTGTGGCCAGACGTGCCGCAAGTGGGGTGTTTCGACACCGCTTTTCACCGGAATCACTCACCGGTGGCCGAGCGTTTCGCCTTGCCTGAACGCTTTTACGAGCAAGGGGTGCGTCGTTATGGCTTCCATGGTTTGTCCTACCATTACATTGCCGATACGCTCAAACGGTATTACCCCGATCAGGCGCAGGGCCGTGTCGTGGTCGCCCATCTGGGCTCGGGGGCATCGGCGTGCGGCTTGCTCAAGGGTGTCAGCGTAGAGTCAACCATGGGGTTCACGGCGCTCGATGGCTTGCCCATGGGAACACGCCCAGGCCGTCTGGATGCCGGAGTGGTGCTCTGGTTCATGGAGCAAGGTTTGTCGCACGACGACATCCAGCGCATTCTGTACAAAGAGTCGGGGCTCAAGGGCATTTCAGGCCTTAGCGGTGACGTGCGCGATCTGTTGCAAAGTGATCTTCCCCAGGCCCGCCTGGCACTCGATTACTTCACCTATCGTACTGCTGAAAGCATTGCGGGTCTGTGTGTTGCTCTCAAGGGCATTGACACCCTGGTGTTTACTGCGGGTGTGGGCGAAAACAGCCCGGAAGTGCGCGCTGCCGTGTGTGAGCATCTGGCCTGGATGGGAATTGCGCTTGATCCTGCGCAAAATGAACGCAATGCGTCGGTAATTTCAGCAGGGTCCAGTGCAGCCACCGTGCTGGTTGTGCCTACCAACGAAGAGCTGGTCATTGCAATTGAAACAGTCAGGAAAGTGCATAACGCATCTTGATGCCAAACCCTTGGCCGGCCATGACACAGATCCGGGGCGTCGGTGTATGCTCGCAAGCCCTGATTGCACCCCGGTAATTGTTCTGTGTATCTTGTAATAAATGGCCGGGACGCTTTATTGGCGGACGTCAATCGACCCGGGAGGTTCACTCTAGATCCTCTCCGGGGTTTGCTGTATCCATTGTCGACGCATCACGTCCAACGTATATGCCCCAAAGTAAATTATTTGCCCCTGCTTCGTTGTCTCCTGTCGATAAGGCGCATATTGCACTGATCGTAGTGTCGTTCGCGGCCATTCTGGCCATCGATGTGCTGACTGCCCTGGGCCTGGCTGCAGGTGCCCTTTATGCGCCGCTGGTGCTGTACTCGTCGTTATTGCAACGGCCTCAGTTCACCATCTGGCTTGGGGCCTTTGCGCTGTTCGCCATAGGTCTGGGGTTTATCGCTTCTGCGCCATCGCCCGCCGGCTTTCCCATTTTGTACGTCTGGATCAACCGTGTGATTTCGGCGGTTGTGGTTGGCATTACCACCTGGCTGGTCGTAGATCGTACGCGGGCATCGGTACAGTTGCAGGCCAACAATCAGCGCTTGCGGGTCATCAGCCGCGAGCTAACCGAACAGCAGCAATTGCTCGAAGCCGCCAGCGCGGTCGGTGGCCTTGGCGGGTGGGCGTTCGATCTGGTTTCCGGGAAAGTCGCCTGGTCAGATGATGTGGCTGAAATGCATGGTGCGCCTCACGGCTTTTCGCCCGACAGCATTGATGCGGCCCTTGATTTCTTCATCGAAAGTGATCGCACTTACGTCAAGACAGCATTTCATACCGCCCGGGTCGAGGGTCGCCCGGTCGAGGTTGATGCCCAGATCAATACTCTTGACGGGCGCCGTGTGTGGGTCAGGGCCGTTGGCAAGCCGGTGCTCAATGCTGACGGGCGTGTGGTTCGCATTGAAGGGGCCTTGCAAGATATCACCGCCCGTAAAATGGCCGATCAGGTTGTTCGTGTCAGCTTGCAGCGTTTTCAGCAACTGGCAGAATCCATGCCGATCATTGTCTGGACCGCAACGACCGACGGACGGGTCGACTACGTTACCCCCCTGTTCTTTGATTATGCCGGCATTCCCGGTCGCTCTATGGCGGTTGATCAGTGGATCAACTTTGTTCATACTGAAGACAAAGAGCGGGTTGTTCAGGTGTGGTCCCGCTGTCTTGAGTCGGGTGAACGCTACGAGGTCGAGATGCGCCTGCGTCGTGGCGATGGTGTGTATCGGTGGCACCTGGCCCGTGCTCTTCAGGTTAACGAGGCCTCGGGTACCAAGTGGTTCGGTTCATTGACCGATGTTCACGACCAAAAAGAGACCTTGCAGAAAGTTTCACGCCTGGCCGGGCAGCTTGCGGCCACACTTGAGCGCATTACCGATGCGTTTTATACCCTCGATGCCAACTGGAATTTCACCTACATCAATCGTCAGGCAGAGCGCTTGCTCAAGCGTACCCGCGACGAACTGATGGGCAAATGTGTTTGGGTTGAATTTGCGCCGACGCTGGGCACCCTGATCGACACTGAGTACCGGCGCGCCATGGCCGAGCAAAAATCGGTGGTGTTTGAGCAATTTTATGCTCCCCTTGAAATCTGGTTCGAGGTGCATGCGTACCCGTCACCGGAAGGGTTGACGGTATTTTTTCAGGACATTTCCGCTCGCAGGGCAGCACAAGAGCAGGTCCGGTTACTGCAGTTGGCTGTATCCCGGCTTACCGATGTGGTCATCATTACCGAAGCTGATCCCTTGTCCGAGCCTGGCCCGCGTATCGTCTTTGTCAACGATGCTTTCGTAACCCGTTTGGGCTACAGTCGTGACGAAGTCATAGGGCGCAGCCCAAGGTTTTTGCAGGGGCCCGGCACACAGCGTCGCGAGCTCGAACGCATTCGTAACGCGCTGGTCAAGCGCGAGCCGGTTCGGGTCGAACTGCTCAATTACACCAAGGCCGGTGACGAGGTCTGGTTCGAGGTAGATATTGTTCCGGTTATTGACGACACCGGCGTATGCTCCCATTTCGTTGCTGTCGAGCGTGATATCAATTCGCGCAAGTTGCTTGAGTCGCGCTTGCGTCAGATACAGCGTATGGATGCTATCGGTCAACTGACCAGCGGCGTTGCCCACGACTTCAATAATTTGCTTACCGTCATACTGGGGAATGCAGAGATCCTGGCCGAGCTGGTGCAGGGGCAGCCGACATTGCTGGAACGAGCACGCAGCATTGCCGATGCTGGCCAGCAGGGGGCAGAACTTACCCGCCGTTTGCTGGCGTTCGCGCGTCAGCAGCCCCTTGACCTCCAACCCGTCGATGCCAATAAGGTCATCGGCAGCATGCAGCCGCTGTTAGAGCGGGCCTTGGGTGAGCACATCACGCTGCGTATCACGCCAGCCGACGGTTTATGGCAGGCTATGGCTGATGCTTCCCAGCTTGAAAATGCTGTATTGAATCTTGCGCTCAACGCACGCGATGCCATGCCCGATGGCGGAACGCTAACAGTAGAAACAGGTAATATCTGGTTCAGCAATGAATTTGTTCAACGTCAGCCTGATATGGCCGCTGGTGAATACGTAATGGTGGCGGTTTCTGACGAAGGCATGGGCATACCGGGCCATATCCGTGACCGCATCTTTGAGCCATTTTTCACCACCAAGGCAGGCGGGCAGGGTACCGGCCTTGGTTTGCCCATGGTCTATGGTTTTATAAAACAATCGGGCGGTCACATAGATATTGATTCGACACCGGGCAAAGGCACCACCATAAAAATGTTCCTGCCCAGGGTAACCCCCTCGGGGGAAATATCTTTGCTCGCACAAGAGGGGTAATGCCTGTGGCACAGCGGCGCTTGCTGATTCTCGATGACGACCCGGGCGTAGGCCAAACAATAGAGCTGGTCGCGCGTACGGCTGGTCTTGAAACGCGTTTTACGTCATCGCCGGGCCAGTTTTTCGAGTGGCTTGATCAATGGCAGCCCGACCATATCGCTATCGACCTTGTCATGCCCGACATGGACGGTGTCGAAGTGCTGGCGCGGCTGGCGCAACGCAGTTGCAGGGCGCGCATCATTGTAACCAGCGGTGTCGACGGACGGGTGCTTGATGCGGCAGGCCGCTCGGCGTCCGAGCGTGGTCTTGATATCGTGGGGGTGTTGCCCAAACCATTCATGCCGTCCACCTTGCGGCGCATGTTTGCCCCTGACGTCCCTTCAAGTGGCAGCCCCGGCGGGGTGGCGCTGGCCGCTTCAGCCGGTGCTGTGCCGCACGCATCGCCGGGTGTCGCCAAGCGCTTTCTTGTGACCCCCGCCGATATCCGCGAGGGTCTGGCTCATGACCAGTTTTACGCCCAGTATCAACCCAAGATTTCCTGCACCGATGGCACCCTGGTTGGTTTCGAGGCCCTGATGCGCTGGAATCATCCGGTTCATGGCCTGGTTCCACCCGATCTCTTCATTGGTTGCGCAGAAAATTCAGGCCTGATCGATACCCTCACCCAAAAGATGTTTGATCTGTCGTTCGCCTGGTTTGGGCGGCACTTCGGGCAGTCGTCAATCCGGTTGTCCATCAACATCTCGGCGCGCTCGCACCTTGATGATGGTTTTATCGACAACATCAGCCAGCGGTGCAGCCAGTGTGGTCTGGCTCCAGGTCAGCTGATTTTTGAACTGACCGAAACCAGTGCCATGGAAGATCCGGTGGCCTCGCTTGATTTGCTGACACGCATGCGCATGAAAGGCATGCACCTGTCGATTGATGATCTGGGTACCGGGTTTTCGTCCTTGCTTCAGCTGGTACGGTTGCCGTTTTCTGAACTGAAAGTCGACAAGTCGTTCGTCATTACCGCTGCCAGCTCTACCGAGTCGCGTCAGGTGGTTCAGGCGATTGTCGGCCTGGGGCGAAGCCTGGGTATCCAGTCAACCGCCGAGGGCGTTGAAGATGCCGAAACATTGCGGTTTCTGCGCGATATTGGCTGCAATTTTGCACAAGGCTTTCATATTGCCCGACCGCTGGCCGCCGAAGCGGCTGCACAGTGGTCGGGTGGGGTCCCTGCCTGACATGACCTGCAGGCCGGCGACGCGTTAGCCGCAGGTTGCAGGCCACAGCAGGCCGCGGTGCTGCGTCCGTGGCGCCGCTGTCAGGCCTCTGAACATTTACCCCTGGGGTTTTTCTGCATCATCGGGTTCTTCCATTTTCCAGGGCAAGATACCGGGCGAGATGTGCAGGAAGTGCAGGTATTTTTCGAACTGGTCAAGAATGTCCGTGATCAGGTCTTGCTTGTCGTACCCGTACACATCGTAGGCCTGGCCACCCCGACGCAGAAACACCTCGGCGCGGTAGTAATGATCGTCGCCATCAGCGTCACGTGACATTTCGGGGTAGGCAAAATCAGGCATGGCATAGCCGCGCAACCTGACTTCGTACACGAACTCAAGCTGGTCTTTCTTGATGACCTCGAAGTGTGCCCTGCAGTTATCGTGATCAAAACTTACATTTGCCTCCCAGCCCTGGGCCTCGAGCGCCGACTCAACCCGCTGCATGGCAGGAAACGCTACCGATGCAATAAACTTTGAGACGTCTTTTTTAGGCGGGAAATCAACCAGGTTGGCCAGACGTTTGCGCCAGTATCCGGGGCCCTGCCCCTGGCCTTTGCGGTTTTGAACCGACTGCTGAAGGCTGACCTCGTGGTGGCCTTCTATGATCAGTGCACGCCACATCCCCACCGCGGCAATAAGCATGATGATGGCGAAGGGCAACGCGCTGACGATGGACGCCGTTTGCAAGGCGCTAAGGCCACCGGCCAGCAGCAAGGTAATGGCGACCACGCCCGATAACGATGCCCAGAATACCCGCTGCCAGACCGGGCTTTGCGCGCCACCCGATGCCAGCGAGTCAATAACCAGGGCTCCCGAGTCAGCCGATGTGACAAAGAATGTGGTGATCAGTACAACGGCAAGGAAAGAAACAACGGACGAAAACGGCAGGCGTTCGAGCATCTTGAACAACGCGACCGCATGATCGGCCTGAACTTCGCTGATAAGTGTGGTGTAGCCCTCGACCATAATCATGTGAAGGGCGGTATCGCCAAAAACAGAAAACCACAGGAAGGTGAAAATGGTTGGCACAAACATGACACCAAACACAAACTGGCGAATCGTGCGGCCACGGCTTATCTTGGCAATGAACAGCCCGACAAATGGTGCCCATGCAATTGTCCAGGCAAAGATGAACAGCGTCCAGTTGCCAATCCAGCTGCTGGATTTATAGGCCTGCAGGTTAAATGTACGTTCAACAATGTTGCTGAGATAGCTGCCGGTGTTTTCCATGAACGTGTTCAGGATGAACACCGTTGGCCCCACGATAAACACAAACAGCATCAGGGAAATAGCCAGCACCATGTTCAAGATCGACAGGCGTTTGATCCCCTTGTCCAGCCCGGCCACCACCGACACAAGCGCCAGCGAGGTAATGATGGCAATGGCAATAATCTGCACCGTGATACTGACTGGAATCTGGGGCCACAGATAGTTCAGGCCCGCGTTGATCTGGGCAACTGAAAGGCCCAGCGTGGTTGCAATACCAAACAATGTGCCCAGAATCGCAAAGGTATCAACAGCGTGCCCCATAGGCCCATGAATCCGTTCGCCAATCAGTGGGTATAAGGTCGAGCGCATTGACAGGGGCAAGCCATGGCGAAACGAAAAATAGGCCAGTACCAGGCCGACCAGGCCATAAATGGCCCAGATGTGAAAGCCCCAGTGGAAAAACGCGATCTGCATGGCCTGCTTGGCCGAGTCGATGGTTAGCGCAGGCCCGTCAGGAGGAGTGGCGTAATGTAATACCGGTTCGGCCACGCCGAAAAACAGAAGGGCAATGCCATAACCGGCCGAAAACAGCATGGCGAACCAGGCCGGAAAACTGTACTCGGGTTCGGCGTGATCCGGGCCCAGTTTGATCAGGCCCCACTGGCTGAAGGCGACCGTAACGATGAACACCAGGAATATGGCCACGGCCAGCATGTAGAACCAGCCAAATGATTCGGTAATGTAGGCCAGCGTACTTGAAAACAGTTCCCCGGCCAGCGTCGGGTTGCTGATGGTGCCAATGACCATCAGGCCAATGACAAGTATCGCCGGCACAAAGACAGGCACAAGCAGGGTTGAGCCTTTAACGCGTTGAGCAGTATCCATGATTTCCCCTTGCCCGGTGGTGCCGGGTCTCTTTAAAAGCATAACGCTTTTAAGGGTAACACTTTGGAGTAGCGACAATAAAAAAGGCCACTTCGAACCGTGGCCTTTTTATGTGTGAATCAGCGCGATATGGGTGGTGCCGATAATAGGAGTCGAACCTACGACCTTCTCATTACGAATGAGCTGCTCTACCAACTGAGCTACATCGGCTTTGTTTCAAGCCAGAAATTATACCGGCATTTTTTGCGCTGAAAAAGTCATCAGCCAAAACCGCGGCGCTTGGCGATCAGTTCGCGCTCAAGCTTGCCAACGTAGCGTTGAACCATATTCAGCGTTGGCCCGGAGGGACGCATGAAGGAGCAGCCCAGACGTACCCGTGTCTTGCCG
>JBAYOZ010000014.1:0-18108 GCA_041677965.1 Pusillimonas sp. | reverse complement strand
GAGCGCATCAAAGGTAGAACAGCCCTGCTGCTGGGCCAAAGCGGAATGGGGAAATCGACCTTGCTCAATGCTCTGGTACCCGACGCCGCCGCCCATACGCAAGAACATTCTGCAGCACTTGACGCCGGCAAACACACGACCACCACCACCCGGCTGTACCACCTGCCCCAAGGCGGTGAAATTATCGACTCACCCGGCTTCCAGAATTTCGGTCTGTATCATTTGTCGGATGTAGAAATCCAGCATGGGTTCGCCGAGTTTGAGCCCTTGCTGGGAACGTGCAAATTTTACAACTGCACCCACCGACACGAACCCGGCTGCGCGATTCTGGCCGCGCGCGAACGTGGTGAAATCAGCACTGAACGACACGCCCTGTATGAACGGATTCTGGCTGAAAACGAGGCGCAGGGGCGGTATTAGCGTCAGGCACAAGGGCTGACATTAGTGGCGGGCATCCGCCGCAAACCCAAGCCATTCAAGCGGCAAGCCCGGGAGAACAGTCATTTTCGACACCTGGACACCTGTCGCGCCAGCCCCCTAAAGATTGCCCAACGCCTTGTGCGTAGCCGCCAGATGATGATACAGATTACGCACCAGGGCAGCGGTTGCCCCCCAGATAAAGTACGGGCCCCAGGCCATCGAAAAATAAAGCCGCTGCTTGCCGTCGGGCAAGGTTGCCCTGTGCAGACGGTGGTTGGCCGGGTCCATTAGAAAGTTCAACGGCACCTCGAACACTTCTGCTACCTCAGTAACATCGGGCTTGACCTCGAAACCCGGACGTATCAAGCCGATGACGGGTGCCATGGTAAAGCCTGTGCCTGTCAGGAAACTGGGGTGAGTGCCCCAGGTTTCAATAAAATGGGGCTCGACGCCAATTTCTTCGTGGGTTTCACGCAAGGCAGCAGCCAGCGCGCTTTCGTCGGCAGGTTCAATTCGCCCCCCGGGAAAACAGATTTGACCTGCGTGCGACGATAAATTTGGAGAGCGCCGGGTAAACAAAACATTCAGACCGGTTTCACGCTGCACCAGCGGAAACAACACCGCCGCCTGAATGGCGGCAGACAATGAATCGGTATCGATGCGAAAGGCATCGGAAAACACAGGCTCGACATCCCAGGGAACCGGGCTGGTGAAAGCTGCCTTCAGGAAATCAGCCTGCAACACCTGCCCTGGCAACGGTGCCAGAATGATTTCGGGCGGCACTATAGGCTGGGTCTGGGGATCAAACCCGGGAACAATGATTTTGCGCCTGGGCGCAAGCGGTTGCGATGAGTTTTGCGACATGACCCAAAAAACAAAGGCACCCGCGGGTGCCTTTGCCTTAATGACTGGAAGCGCGAAAAAGTGCTTATTTAGCGACTTTGTCGGCCTTGCGAACCAGTTTTTCTTTGATGCGAGCAGACTTACCCGAACGGCTACGCAGATAGTACAGTTTAGCACGACGGACATCACCACGACGCTTGACTTCGATGGAAGCAATTTGCGGCGAATACAACTGGAATGTACGCTCTACGGCTTCACCGGACGAAATTTTACGTACGATGAATGACGAGTTAAGACCACGGTTGCGACGGCCGATAACAACACCTTCGTAAGCCTGAACGCGCTTGCGGTTACCTTCAACCACGTTAACGCTGACAACGACGGTATCGCCGGGGCCAAAGTCAGGCTTGGCTTGACCATTGGTAAGACGAGCAATTTCTTCTTGCTCAAGTTGCTGGATGAGATCCACGGTAGACTCCGGTAAACATCATGCGTGGCGCCTGCTTGTTTTTGGTAGCGCCACCAGAGGATGCAAGTTGCAAAGCCGGCTATTGTAGTTCTAAAAAAAAATTTACGCAATGCAAACAGCAGGTTGCGGCTGCTGAACAGCAGGCACTGCAGGCACTGCAGCATTAACCGCTAGCAGCCAACGCCTGCAGGGCAATACATGCTTGCCAACACGAACACGCAAGTAAATGCCGGGTAAATAAAGAACAAAAACAAATGCTGGCCCATACATGCCGGAACCTGCCTGAAAGAAGTCGGAACCTGCCTAAAAGCCCCCCACGGCCCCCAGCCACATTAGCCCGGGAATGGTTGCCCCCCAGAGCACCACCATGAAGACATCGGCCAGGATAGCCCCGCGCGACAGCCCTGCGCGACTGGACGCCAGGCGAGAAAAGCCCGATGCCTGCGCAACCGGCAATGACACTGGCTTGCCCGATTCTGAAGGCCGTTTACCCGATGCGACCGCACCCCCCGCCCAGGACGGCGGAACCTTGGAACACGAGCGAAAATAGTTTGAACGATGCATTACACCCCCCTTTTAACTGTTTTTATATACAGTAAGTTAACTGTACAAAAAAACAGCTTTCAGGGCAAGCGTTGTTGCAAAAATATTTACAGGGCCCTGCGCCGAGATAACGGTTTATTCAGAACCAGAACACGGGTCAGTCATAACGCTTGGTGTTGAATATCGCGGTACGACCTGGCGTAACGGCTTGCGAAGAGTTGCATCAAAAACGCAGACGCCAGGCAAACCAGACCAAAATCACGGGCCGAAAAAAACCCCGCAAATGCAAAAAGCACAAGCGGGGCCTATGACATTGCCCCGGCAACGCATCACGCGCCGGGGCAGGCTCTAGGGCAGCAAATTACAACGATTTGGCCAGTTCAGGCACTGCCTGGAACAGGTCGGCCACCAGACCGTAGTCGGCCACACCAAAAATGGGGGCTTCAGCATCTTTGTTGATGGCCACGATAACTTTAGAGTCTTTCATGCCGGCCAGGTGCTGGATGGCGCCGGAAATACCAACGGCCACGTACAGCTGCGGCGCAACGATTTTACCGGTTTGGCCCACTTGCCAGTCGTTAGGCGCATAACCTGCATCAACTGCGGCACGCGAGGCACCCAAAGCGGCACCCAGCTTGTCAGCCAAAGGCTCTAGAATCTTGAAGTTATCGGCGCTGCCCATACCGCGACCGCCCGACACCACTGCGGCAGCACCGGCCAGTTCAGGACGATCGCTTTTTGCCAGCTCACGACCGACAAATGCGGAAAGGCCTGAATCAGCAGCCGCAGCAACCGATTCAACTGCAGCCTGACCGCCCTCGGCAGCAACCGGGTCAAACGCAGTTGTACGCACGGTAATGACCTTGACGGCATCTTGCGACTGCACGGTTGCAATGGCATTACCGGCGTAGATGGGGCGCGCGAACGTGTCGGCCGATTCAACCGAGATAATGTCGGAAATCTGGGCCACATCGAGCTTGGCCGCAACACGGGGGGCAACGTTTTTGCCAGTTGAGGTTGCAGCAAACAAGATGTGTGAATACGCCGAGGCCAGACCCAGAACCTGGGCCGCCAGATTTTCAGCCAGACCTTCTGCCAACGAAGCGCCGTCAGCCAGAATAACCTTGGCAACACCGACAGCCTTGGCTGCCTGATCGGCTGCTGCCTGCGCGCCAGCACCCATGACCAGCACATGCACATCGCCACCAATTTTGGCAGCAGCAGCAATAACATTGAGGGTTGCGCCCTTCAACTGGGCATTATCGTGTTCAGCAATTACCAGTACAGACATGATCAGACCACCTTTGCTTCATTTTTGAGTTTATCGACCAACGCAGCCACGTCAGGAACCACTACACCGGCGGAGCGTACGGGTGGCTCGGTAACCTTCAGCGTTTTCAGACGGGGGGTGACGTCGACAGACAGCGCTTCCGGAGTAACCGTGTCAAGCGGCTTTTTCTTGGCCTTCATGATGTTGGGCAGCGTGACATAACGCGGCTCGTTCAGGCGCAGGTCGGTAGTCACGATAGCCGGCAGTTTCAGCTCGAGCGTTTCAAGACCACCGTCGATTTCACGGGTGACCTTGACCTTGTCGCCGGCAACGTCAACCTTGCTGGCAAATGTGGCCTGCGGCCAGTCAAGCAAGGCCGCCAACATTTGACCGGTTTGGTTGGCGTCGTCGTCAATCGCCTGCTTGCCCAGAATAACCAGTTGGGGCTGCTCTTTGTCGACCAGTGCTTTTAACAGCTTGGCAACAGCCAGCGGCTGCAGTTCGGCATCGGTTTGCACCAGCACAGAACGGTCAGCACCAATCGCCATGGCAGTACGCAAGGTTTCTTGCGCCTGCTGCACACCGCACGACACCGCCACGACCTCGGTGGCAGCCCCGCTTTCTTTCAGACGGGTTGCCTCTTCGACGGCAATTTCATCGAAGGGGTTCATGGACATCTTGACGTTGGCAACATCAACGCCGGTTTGATCGGATTTCACGCGTACTTTGACGTTGTAATCAACCACACGCTTGACGGGCACCAATACCTTCATCGAGCACTTCCTCCGGGGAATTAAACATAAACCGCAACGAACAACGCCCTTGATCGTACGGGCACTGCTGCACTGCGTCAAATTCAAGAAAAACTTGTCTATTCTACAACTTTGCCAGAACTTTCAAGTGAGCCACGACACTTCTGCCCAACGACGACAAGTCGTACCCACCTTCCAGAAAGCTGACAATACGGCCGTTGGCGAAGCGGTCGGCCACTACAGCCAGCTGTTCGGTGATCCAGGCATAGTCAGTTTCGACCAGGCCTATTTGCGACATTTCATCTTCACGATGGGCATCGAACCCGGCAGAAATGAAAATAAACTGCGGCTCAAAAGCGCACAGGGCAGGCAACCAATGGTCTTGGACAACCTGCCGAACCTGACTGCCGCCCGAGTAGGCCGGCACAGGTATGTTTAACATATTTTTGGGGTCGTTTTCAGTGTGTACATCAGGATAAATATCATCCTGAAAAAATCCGCACATCAGTACCCGCGGGTCGGAACTGAACATTTGAACGGTTCCGTTGCCGTGATGCACATCAAAGTCAATGACAGCGACGCGTTCAAGCCCGTATTTTTCAAGCGCATACGCTATAGCCACACCCACATTGTTGAACAGGCAAAACCCCATGCTGCGCGACGATACGGCGTGGTGGCCGGGCGGGCGTACGCCGCAAAAGGCATTGGCAGCCTGACCCGCCATTATGGCATCGACCGCAGTCAAACCGGCACCTGCCGCCGCACGCGCAGCCTGCAACGAATGAGGATTCATAAGCGTGTCACCATCAATCTGAAAATAACCAGCCTGGGGCGCATGGCGCTTGAGGTAGTCAAGATAGTCTGGCGTGTGCACACGCAAAATGTCGGTGTCGGTAGCCTCACGCGCCTGGGACATGTCGAGCAGACCATGAATGCCACTGGCGAGCATCTGGTCATTGATGGCATCGAGCCGCTGGGGGCTTTCCGGATGCCAGTCACCCATTTCGTGCAGGTGGCAGGCGGGATGAGTAATATATAGGGTCTGCATAGGGATGATTATGTTCAACGCCGCAAGATTTTTGCAAGCTTTACCCATTTTCGCACTTTTTGCAGGTTGTGCCTCGGTGCAACCTGCTGCCCAGACGGGCACCCCAAAAACTCCAGACCCTGCGACGACAAATGCCGCAAGAGGCACCCGGGCCACGGCAGCGCAAGAAGCGGCTATCGGGCAGCGCTATTTCGACACCACCGGACACGCCCCTTCGGCAACAGTTACCCCCCGCGCTGCGCAGGCACCGGCCATTCAGGCCGGAAGCTCAGTGCGATCAACGACAGGCTTTACCAACGAAAAAGGGCAACTGCTACCCGATATTCAGGCGTACGCACGCGAAGTTGCCACATCGCGCCAGGTACCCCTGAAGCACGTTGAGTCTTTGTTGCTGCTGGCCCGGTTCGACCCCAAGGTTGCCCGCTTGATGACGCCATCCGGAAACCGCATCCGGCGCAGCTGGGTTACCTACCGCGCACGCTATGTTGAACCTGTTCGCATCCGTCAGGGGGTTGAGTTCTGGCAAACCTGGCGGCCGCACATCGATCGGGCGGCAGCCCGCTATGGCGTGCCCCCGTCCATTCTGGTTTCCATTATTGGTGTCGAGACACTTTACGGCCGCTATACCGGCAGTTTTCCGGTACTCGATGCCCTGGCCACCCTGGGTTTTCGTCACCCCGATACCAACCGCCCGGAACGCAGCCAGTTATTTCGCGACCAGCTGGCCGACCTGATCGAACTGGACCACACGGGCGAGCTTGATGCCAAAACGGCGACAGGTTCCTTTGCCGGAGCCGTTGGCCTGCCCCAGTTCATGCCCGGTAGCTTGCGCCGCTTTGCCGCCGATGGCGACAACGATAAAGCCATCGACCTGCAAGGCAGCGTACCCGATGCTCTGGCCTCGGTTGGCAAATTCCTGCGCGTTCATGGCTGGGTGCCCGGCCTGCCGGTTTTCGCACCGGCACAACTACCTGAAAATGCCTCGAAATGGGTCGATGGGGGGTTAAAGCCGTTGCTGTCGTGGCAGCAACTTGAACAAGCCGGTGCGTATGTCGTTCGCAAGCAAGACGAAACCATGAACTGGACACGCCACCCGGTTGGCGTTATTGACCTGCTTGACGAGCCCAGAGGCCTGGCCGAATACCGGGTCGCCACGCCAAACTTCTTTGCACTTACCGAATATAACCGCAGCTATTTTTATGCCACATCGGTCGCCGAACTGGCGCAAGAACTGGCCGACCGGATGGGCTATGGCGGCCCTGACGCCACGCCCTGATGGGTGGGCACCCTGCCTGCAAAAGACCCCGTAGCGGGCCTTTTGCAGCATCAGCCATTGGGCCTGCAAGGCCCCGAAAGTTAACCTCAAAACTAACGCGACAAACGTGATCAATATACAGGGGCAATCAGACCACCGGGTTGAACACCCCGGTGGACAGATAACGGTCACCCCGATCGCACACAATAAATGCAATGGTTGCGTTTTCTACCCGTGCCGCAACCCGTAGTGCCGCCACCAGCGCACCTGCCGCCGAAATACCCCCAAATATGCCTTCCTCGGCTGCCATACGGCGGGCCATTGCTTCGGCTTCCGATTGCTCGATGAGCTCAAAGGCATCGACCCTGGAAGGGTCGTAGATTTTAGGCTGATAGGCTTCGGGCCATTTGCGTATACCCGGAATTTGCGAACCCGGTGCCGGCTGCGCGCCAATAACTTGCACCGACGGGTTCTTTGAGCGCAAAAAGCTGCCCACGCCCATAATGGTGCCGGTTGTACCCATGGCACTGACAAAGTGCGTGATCTCGCCGCCGGTTTGCTCCCAGAGCTCGGGGCCGGTAGATTCAATATGCGCCCGGAAATTGTCGGGGTTGGCAAACTGGTCAAGCACTTTGCCCTTGCCCTCAGCCTGCATTTTCGTGGCCAGGTCGCGGGCATATTCCATGCCGCCATCTGCGGCCTTGGTAAGGATAAGTTCGGCCCCATAAGCCGTCATGGATGCCCGACGCTCAAGCGACAGGTTGTCGGGCATGATCAGGATCATTTTGTAGCCACGGATAGCCGCTGCCATGGCCAGCGCAATGCCGGTATTGCCACTGGTTGCTTCAATCAGTGTGTCACCCGGCTTGATTTCACCACGCTCTTCGGCACGGCGAATCATGGAGCTGGCCGCGCGGTCTTTGACCGACCCGGCCGGGTTGTTGCCTTCGAGCTTGGCCAGAATGACATTGCCACGGCTTGCGCCAACTGCACCCGGAATACGTTGCAGACGAACCAGGGGGGTGCGACCGATGGTGTCTTCGATGGTCTGGTATGTTTTCATGATGCAAATCATACACCGGGAATACACTGCCTTAGCAGCCTGGCCAACGCGCTATTTTCCGGGTAACGCCCCACGGGTGGGCCCGCCATTGTGCGAGGGGTTGGCCCGGCCCGCAGCAGATGTCGAACCGGGCGCTGCCGCCCCGGGAACCACACCTAAAGCGCCCTGCACCGTCAACCCGGCCGACTTCAGGGTCGCCACTTTTGCAGGCCCGATACCCTTCACACGATCGGACAGATCATCGAACGACTCAAAGCGCCCGCCCCGGGCCCGTTCGGCAACAATAACCCGGGCTGTTTTGGGCCCGATACCGCGAACCCCCTCTAGCTGGTCGGCACTGGCCGCATTGACATCAATGGCATGCACGGTATTGGCATAGGCCGAGCCCAGCAATACCAGACAAAGGCCCGAGCGCACCAGCATGGCCCGAAACGGCGTTCTGGGCGGCGTGACGGGAGCAGGCGTCGGGGCTGATGCCGAAATGACCAAGGAATCGGTGACGCTGCAAGACAAAGAAGCGCCGGCAGAATCGGTGGGGCAACCGGATAAAGGAACATCAGCACAACAAGGCTCATTCCCCGAAGCGGCAGCAGGAGCAGGAACAACGACAGGAACAGCGACAGTGGATTCCGTAAATGGATTCATAAGACCCCCGAAAAAGAAATGGGCAATGAGGCGAAAACCTCAGTGCCCATCTTGGGGGAAAACACACCGCACCGGGTGTCGGTGTGCCCGCTTTAGCCATGCGCAAAACTACGCAAACCTGACAACAGCACACACCGGAACAGCCAACCTGCCCCGGCCTGCCAACCAGAGCGTACTGCCCACCCGATTAACGTTCTTTATTCAAAATGGTGCGTACATAAGCCGCCACACCGGTTTGCACATCGGTGAACGGTGTGTCGTAACCGGCCTCACGCAGCCTTGTCAGGTCAGCCTGTGTATGGCTTTGGTAGCGCCCTTTCAGGTCATCGGGGAAAGGGATATACCGGATCAATTGCTGCTCGACCATTTCTTTAAGCGACAAGGCCGGCAGCGCCTTGTCTGCACGCAAACTGTTCACCACCGTAAGCGCTACGTCGTTGAACGGCTGGGCACGCCCGGTACCGCAATTGAAAATACCCGAAACCTCGGGGTGGTCAAGAAAATACAAATTGACCGAAACAACGTCATCAATATAGACAAAATCACGCTGCTGGGCCCCGTCGGCATAGCCTTCCCAGCCCCCAAACAGACGAACATGACCCTCGGCCTGGAATTGGCGCAAGTTATGATAAGCCACTGACGCCATGCGCCCTTTATGCTGTTCACGCGGACCATACACATTGAAATAACGCAGCCCGGCCACAGGCGCCTTCAGCCGCCCCAAATGCTTGCGCAACGACTGGTCGAACAGGTATTTGGAATAGCCATAAACATTAAGAGGGGCCTCGTAGATGGGGTCCTCTTGGTAGACTGGCCCTGCCCCGTATACTGCTGCGGAAGACGCGTAAATGAACGGCACCTTGTACTGCTGGCACCATTGCACCAGTTCCAGCGTATACCTGTAATTATTTTCCATCATGTAGTGGCCGTTACGCTCGGTGGTGTCCGAGCAGGCGCCCTGGTGCATGATGGCCTCGACGCCAGAAAGACGCCCCGCCAGCAACTGTTGGCGAAACTGATCTTTGTGCATGTAATCGGCGATATCCAGACCCACCAGGTTAGCGAACTTGTCGCCTTCGGTCAGGTCGTCAACCACCAGAATATTGCTGACCCCGCGGGCATTCAGGCCCTTGATAATATTGCTGCCAATGAAACCGGCCCCTCCGGTAACGACGATCATTCAAGTTCTCCTGCGGTAACTACCGATGTTCCCAATTTGCCGACAGCAATGCCGCCAGCCCGATTTGCCCAGCGTACAGCGTTGTCCCAGTCTAGCCCGGCAGCACGCATTACAGCCAGCGTCGCCAGCACGGTGTCGCCAGCGCCCGACACGTCAAACACTTCATGAGCCATGGCCTCGACGTGGAACCGGTGCCCTTGCGAGAACAGGGTCATCCCCTGTTCGGACCGGGTCACCAGCAAAGCCTCAAGCCCAAGGGACTGGCGCAGCGACTGTGCGCGCGAATCAAGTTCGTCCTCGGTAACCCAGCGCCCGACAGCATCTTGCATTTCAGAACGATTGGGGGTGATGATAGTTGCCCCCTGGTAACGTTCGTAAGCATGGCCTTTGGGGTCAACGAACACCGGCATGCCACGCTCGCGGGCGGCCTGAACCAACCACTCGACCCGTGCCAGCGCACCCTTGGCGTAGTCTGACAAAATCACAACGTCGTGCAAGGCCAGTTGCGCTGCGAACAAGTGATGCAGCTGGTCAAGGCTTGCCGGTGACGGATGTTCTTCAAAATCAATGCGCAGCAATTGCTGCTGACGGCCCAACACCCGCATCTTCAGGGTGGTATGCAATAACGGGTCAACCACCAAACGGGCATTGATGGCATCTTCTGCCGCCAGGCACTCGACCCTTTGGCCGGCCTCGTCATCACCCACCACACCCAGCAAGGTCGCCGAAGCCCCGAGCGCACCAATGTTGCGCGCCACATTCGCGGCACCACCCAGACGGTCTTCGCGCCGCGCCACACGAACTACCGGCACAGGGGCCTCGGGCGAAATGCGATCAACTTCACCAAACCAGTAACGGTCGAGCATGATATCGCCAACCACCAGAATACGGGCACCCTTTACGGCTGCCGAAGGGAAATCGCTCATCGAATTTCTTCCAGACGACGCGGGGGGTAGGTTTCCCAGGAATTACAACCAGGACACTGCCAGTAAAAATGACGTGCCTCAAACCCGCAGGCACTGCAGGCATACCGGTCAAGGCGTTGGGTATGCTTGTGAATCAGGCTGCGCAGCAGGCCAAGGTCGGCATCAGGGGCAAGACCTGCACCGGTTTTAGGCGTATCCGTACTGGCCAGCTCGGCCTCGAGCAAACGGTCAAGACCCAACAACGACGGATGAGCTCGCAACGCTTCGCGGGCAAACGCCCACGCCGGTGCATAGCCTTCCTGCACCCGCAGTTCGCGAAAAACCACATTGAAAAGGTCAAGTGTCGGATGTCGCAGGTAATGGCCCCTGAGTTGCGCAAGACCTTCCCCGGCCTGACCAGCGTGCCGATAATTGTCCAGCAAACCGGCAGCGACCAGACCGGCATAATCGGGCGCTTCAGAAAGTACCGACACCAGAAAATCACGCTCTTCAAGCGGTTGCTGCGCAGCGCGTGCCACAGCAGCTCGAAGCATGGCAACACGCGCTAGCGAGGCCACCGTACGGTCGTTGTCTTTTAGCGAACGATAGGCATGATCAGCGGCATCAAGGGCTGCCGTTGCAACATCAAGACGGGGTGGTTTGGCGCCAAGCGCCGCCTGCGCTTGCTCGCACTGGTAGTGCACCAGTTGCGGCACAGGCTCATCGACCAATGCCCGAAGCCGCTTGACCGCTTCAATCGCCTTGGGCCAATCGTGGCCCGACTCGTAGATACGAACCAGGGCACGCACTGCAGGCACAGCAAAGCGCGTGTCTTGAACGGCAAGAAATGCCTGCTCGGCCCGGTCAAGCATGCCGGCCTTCAGAAAGTCGTGTGCCAGTTCATGCTGGGCATGCTCGCGTTCGGCTACTGGCAAATCGGCCCGGGCCAGCAAACTTTGGTGCACACGGATCGCCCGCTCTATTTCACCGCGGCGACGAAACAGGCTACCCAGGGCAAAGTGAAGCTCTGTTGTTTCGGGGTCGAGCTTGGCCACTTCAACAAATGCATCAATTGCCCGATCGGGCTCTTCATTGAGAATGAAGTTCAGGCCCTTGAAATATGAATCGGGCAGATTGCGGGTTTCAGACAGCATTTGCCGGATATCGACACGCGCCGCCACCCAGCCCAGCCCGAACAAAACGGGCAACAGTATCAGCCACCAGGGTTCAAAATCCATGCACCAGCGCTCGCATAAAATGCAATATGTTTATAGTTACAAGGGAGACAACGGGGCAACTGCATCGGGCGAGACGCTGGTTGACGACACCGGCCTGTCTGCAACATCATTTTTCAGACGGACAAGGTCACGCTCAAGACGGCGTACCTCGCGACGACGACGCAACGCCGCAGGAACGATGGCCAGCAAGGCAAAAACAACACCGGCAACAAACGAGGCCAGCATCACTACAATAAGTGGCACCCCGCCAGCGGTATGGTCAGCATAGAAATTGACATCGACCGGCCCAGTGTTTTTCAGTGCAAACAACAATACAACCACAAACACAACCAGGCGCAAGGCCCACACAAGATACCGCATGACGAGTCTCCGGAAAACAGGAATGCGCCAATTGTAATGGGAATGCCATAACAGATGGTGCAACAGCGCCAAAAACAAACCCCCGCAGCCTTTTGAGCGCGGGGGGTTTGCGTTACCTGTTCATGCCGTTACTAACTGTGCATGATCTGGTCAAGATGTTGCCCTAAAGTGAAGCTGGCGTCTTCGCCGGTACGGCTATTTTTGTCAAAAGCCGCGTCAACACGCTCGCGCAATTCCTTGCCGGCCTTGAAGTGGGGCACCTGTTTACCAGGTACCATGACCTTTTCACCGGACTTGGGGTTGCGCCCGACTCGCGGTGAGCGCGTCGATAGCGAAAAACTGCCAAAGCCGCGGATTTCGATACGCTGACCACTGGACAAGGCCTGCGTCATGGCATCGAGCACCGTTTTTACCGCCAGGTCGGTATCACGCAGCGCCAGCTGCGGGTACCGACCGGCCAAAGCAGCGATCAGCTCTGACTTAGTCACGACGATTAACCGTCGTCACGGGCTTGGTCGAGCTTGGCCTTGAGCAATGCACCCAGGTTGGTGGTGCCGGACGATGCACTGGCTTCCGACATGCGCTGCAGCGTGTCGGCAGTTTCAGCGTTGTCACGGGCCTTGATCGACAGCTGGATTGAACGGGCTTTGCGATCGATGTTGATGATCATGGCTTCAACGTTGTCACCGGCATTCAGGGCGGTTGTGGCGTCTTCTACGCGGCCAGCCGAAATTTCGGATGCACGCAGGTAGCCTTCAACGTCGACGGACAAGGTAACAACAGCACCCTTGGCTTCAACCGACTTGACCACACCAGGTACAACCGCACCCTTGTCGTAAGTGGCAACAAAGTTGTTGAAGGGGTCACCATCAAGCTGTTTGATGCCCAGCGAGATACGCTCTTTGTCGGTGTCGATGCCAAGAACAACGGCTTCGATTTCGTCGCCTTTCTTGAAGTTGCGAACAGCTTCTTCACCGGTTTCGGACCAGGACAGGTCGGACAGGTGAACCAGGCCGTCGATACCGCCAGGCAGACCAACGAACACGCCGAAGTCAGTGATGGACTTGATCGCGCCCGAAACCTTGTCACCACGCTTGAAGTTCATCGAGAAATCTTCCCATGGGTTGGCACGGCACTGCTTCATGCCCAGCGAAATACGACGACGCTCTTCGTCGATTTCCAGAACCATGACTTCAACTTCTTCGCCCAGTGTCACCACTTTGCGCGGATCAACGTTCTTGTTGGTCCAGTCCATTTCGGAGACGTGTACCAGACCTTCGATACCGGCTTCGACCTCAACAAACGCACCGTAGTCGGTAAGATTGGTAACCTTGCCGAACAGACGGGTGTTTTGCGGGTAGCGACGTGCCAGACCGATCCAGGGATCTTCGCCCAACTGCTTGACGCCCAGCGAAACACGGCTCTTTTCCTGGTCGAACTTGAGGACTTTGGCTTCGACTTCCTGACCGACAGTAAGGACTTCTGAAGGATGACGGACACGGCGCCATGCCATGTCGGTAATGTGCAGCAAGCCATCAATACCGCCCAGGTCGACAAACGCGCCGTAGTCGGTGATGTTCTTGACCACGCCCTTGACAATGGCACCTTCGGACAGGTTTTCGAGCAGTTTCTGACGCTCTTCACCCATGCTGGCTTCAAGCACGGCACGACGCGACAGCACAACGTTGTTGCGCTTGCGATCGAGCTTGATGACCTTGAATTCCATGGTCTTGCCCTCGTAGGGCGTAGTATCTTTGACCGGGCGCAGATCGACCAGCGAACCGGGCAGGAACGCGCGGATGCCGTTGGTCATGACTGTAAGACCACCTTTGACCTTGCCGGTAATCGTACCGTTGACCAGTTCGCCAGACTCGAGCGCCTGCTCGAGTGACAGCCAGGCCGACAGGCGCTTGGCGCGATCACGCGACAGGATGGTGTCGCCATAGCCGTTTTCGAGCGAGTCGATGGCAACAGAAACGAAATCACCGGCCTGAACCTCGACTTCACCCTGATCGTTCAGGAATTCTTCGAGGGGGATCAACGCTTCGGACTTGAGGCCGGCGTTAACAACGACGAAATTGTGGTCAATACGGATGACTTCTGCCGAAATGACTTCGCCGGACTTCATGTCCTGGCTTTTTACGCTTTCGGCAAACAGGTCGGCAAAGCTTTCACCGCCCATAGCGGCGGCAGGGGTTAGAGTTGAGGACATTAAATTAAATCCATAGGCCAAAATGGCCGGTAAATACACACCGGTGCAAACCATTTACACCAGCGGAGTTCAGACAACACTGTCAGGCAAAACCCGAAACCCTCGCAAACGCACGGGCTCAGGCGCCTTAAGCACCTTGTTTCGACCAGAGGCCGAGTACTGCATTGACGGTTTGTTCAATGCTTAAATTCGAAGAATCTATGGTTACCGCATCGGGTGCAGCCACCAGTGGCGCATGCGCACGTGAACTGTCACGCGCGTCGCGTTCTTGAAGATCCCGCGTCAAGTCCGCTAGATTAGCAGGAAAGCCCTTGTCGATCAACTGCTTACACCGCCTTTGCGCGCGCGCATGCACATCGGCAACCAAAAAAACCTTTACTGCGGCATCTGGAAACACCACTGTACCCATGTCACGACCATCGGCAACCAGCCCGGGGGGCTGGCGAAACGCACGCTGACGCTCGAGCAAGGCCTGCCGAACAGCCCCCAGCGCGGCCACCTGCGAAGCCTGCACACCAACCGATTCGGCCCGGATGGCATCAGTTACATCACGACCGGACAGCACTATTGCGCCCCCGGAAAACCGGACATCCAGACCGACTGCAACCCGCGCGGCACCCGCTTCATCTGTGATGGCAATACCGGCATCACCACAGGCCAGCGCCGTCAGGCGATACAGTGCACCGCTATCAAGCATGGCCCAACCCAGCGCCTGGGCCACCCGCTGGGCCACCGTGCCCTTACCCGAGGCTGTTGGCCCATCAATGGTAATAACGGGGACATTCATGGAATTGGTCATAATCACACCCAGGGAACTGCCGGCCGGCAAGCCGTCGTCGATATGCATCAAAAAAAACCGCCAACCCGCCGGCCTGGGCCACTTCAGGCGCTGACCAGTTGACGGAACACATTGAAATAATCCGGGAACGTCTTGCTGACGCAATCGGGGTCCTGGATGGTTACTGGCACGGGCCCGAACGATGCCAGTGAAAAGCACATGGCCATGCGGTGGTCATCGTAGGTTTCAATACGGGCAGAACGCCAGGCGTCAGGGTTGGCCGGCGGCACGACGGTAAGCCAGTCTGGCCCCGATGTCACGCTGGCACCCAGTTTTTCAAGCTCGGTATGCATGGCATGAATACGGTCAGTTTCTTTGACGCGCCAGCTGCCAATGTTGCGCAAGGTACACGGACCATCGGCGTACAAGGCCAGGGCCGCCGCTGTCATGGCCGCATCGGGGATAAGGTTGAAATCAGTATCAAAGGCACGCAGTTTCTCGCCGCGCGCAACGTTGACGCCTCGCGCCTCAATATACGTATCGAACCGCGTAATTTTGGCACCCATGGCTTCCAGCGTGTCAGCAAAGGCCACATCGCCCTGGATGCTGTCATGGCCAATGCCGTGCACACGCACAGGGCCCGACCCGATTGTTCCCAGTGCCAGAAAATATGAGGCTGACGATGCATCACCCTCAACTTCAAGCACACCGGGTGCCCTGTAGCGGGCACCCGCCTTGATGGTGAAGCGTTGCCATCCATCACGCTGCACCTGGACACCAAAGCGCGCCATCAGGTTCAGTGTAATCAGAATGTAGGGTTTGGAAATGAGTTCGCCATCAACCTCGATGACGACCGGCTGATTGTTGCGACCCGCGTGAATCGGCGCGGCCATCAGCAACGCTGTCAGGAACTGGCTGGACACATTCCCCTTGACACAAACAGGCTGGCTGGCGTCGATTGCGCCCGTACGGATATCAAGCGGGGGGAACCCGTCGTTACCCGTGTAACGGATATCGGCACCCAGCTGACGCAAGGCGGTAACCAGATCACCGATCGGACGCTCGTGCATGCGGGCAATACCCGACAACCGGTAATGCCCGCCCATCAGGGCCAGCGCTGCTGTCAGCGGCCGAAATGCCGTACCGGCATTACCCAGAAAAATATCAAGATCGTCTTGGGCAAACGGGACGCCACCAGTGATCTCGACCTCGGTGGTTGACTCACGACTGAGCGACACACCAAGCTTGACCAGACCTGCCAGCATTACGCGCGTATCGTCAGAATCCAGTACCCCGCGAATCCAGGTGGTACCCGAAGCCAATGCAGCCAGCAACAATACCCGGTTCGAAATACTTTTAGATCCGGGCAAACACACATCACCTGCTGCATGGGTTACCGGAGACAACAACAAATCAGGACTCGTCATGACAAACCGCTCCTGCTACCCCAAAAACGACGCGCCAGTGCGGCGCGTTCAAGTAAATCGAAAAGCTGCTGAGCGTCATCTTGCGCCAGAGCCTGCTCGGCCTGCGCCAGCACCTGACGCACCTGCGCCAGTTCGGACAGCACCGCCTCGCGGTTGGCCAGAAAAATGTCACGCCACATTTCGGGCGATCCCGCGGCAATGCGGGTGAAATCACGAAAACCGGTACCCGCCAGACGCAAGCGCACGTCGGCATCGGCCGAGGCGGCGACCTGGGCCATGAACACTGAAGACAGGAAATGAGGCACGTGACTGACCGACGCCAACGCTGTGTCGTGATCGTGCGGTGCCATGGTAAGCACCCGCGCCCCGCACTGCTCCCAGACCCGTGTCAGCCACTGACGCTGCACCGGATCGTTTTCAGGCAACGGCGTCAACACCACGTTACGCCCCTGGTACAGCGCTGCATCGGCAGCCTCAGGGCCCGTGCGCTCGGCACCGGCAATGGGGTGCCCAGGCAGGAATTGCCCTGCCCGACTGCCCAGCACATCATAGGCCGCCTGAACCACATCGGCCTTCGTGCTGCCAGCGTCGGTTATCAGGGTGTTTGCTTTCAATGACGGCAACAGGCCTTCCAGTAACGCAGGAAATGTGCCAACGGGCGTGGCCAGGAAAATAAGGTCGGCTTGCTCTGCCGCCTGTGCCAGGGTCGCCGGCTCATCAATCAGGCCCAGGCGCCTGGCTTGCGCCAGCGGACCCGGCGTACGACCAACGCCAAGAACGCGGTCAACCGCACCCGCCTTGCGCAAGGCGGCCGCAAAAGAGCCGCCGATCAGGCCGACACCAACCACCGCCAGCACACCCACGCGTGACACCTGCTGCACCTCAGGGTTAATCATGAAACCGTAGCACCCTGACTATTGAACCGGGTATGAACCCAGAACCTTGAAAAACGCAGCACGCTGCTTGAGTGCAACCAAAGTCGCCTGCACGGCAGGTTCGGACTGGTGGCCGACAAGATCGACATAAAAGTAGTATTCCCACTGCCCCGTGCGCGCTGGCCGTGATTCCAGGCGCGCCATGGAAACCCCGTTCTGGGCAATCGGCGCGAGCATTTCGTACACAGCACCTGCGCGATTGGGAACGGCCAGAATAAGACTGGTTTTGTCTTGACCTGACGGCAGTGTGTCTTGGGTACCCACCGCCAGAAAACGCGTGCGGTTTTGAGGATCATCTTGTATACCCGAAACCACTACTTTCAGCCCCCACGCCTCGGCGGCTACCGCACCGGCGATTGCCGCGACGGCAGGATCCTGAGCAGCAAGGCGCGCCGCTTCTGCGTTACTTGACGCCGCATCGCGCACCAGATGCGGATGATGCTGGGTAAGCCAACCCTGACACTGGGCCAGCGCCTGCGGGTGCGCCATGACGCGTGCGACCCCATCGAGCGTACCCGACTGGGTCATGAGGCAATGCTGGATACCCAAAGACCGTTCACCCAGCAGCTTGAGGGGCGAATTGAGCAGCAGGTCAAGCGTGCGATTGACCGCCCCTTCAGTGGAGTTTTCGACCGGTACCATACCAACATTGGCCTGGCCGGCCTCAACAGCACGAAACACTTCATCAAACGAGGCACATGGCAACTTGGTGATGGCATGACCGAATTGTTCCAGGGCGGCCTGTTCGGAAAACGATCCGGCCGG